>NZ_JAPTNK010000019.1:0-94953 GCF_026891775.1 Brevibacillus halotolerans | reverse complement strand
TTCCATAGGGTAACTCACTCTCGTTGCCAAAGAAAAAACACCTCCAGGTTACTTCCATATCTTACGACATGGTTGCATTCTCTTGAAGGTGTTTTGATTTGTCTCACGTTATGGGGTCAGTCCCATGGGGTCTTTCTCCTATCTGCTTATTTCATAGCTTGCTCAATAGCGTCCTTCGTAATCTTCCAATGAGAGGTATGCCATGATACTGCACCGTCCTCAATAAGGAAGATTTGTGGTGATTCGTGTTTAATCTGAAATTGCTCCGCGATCTCATTGGAGACAGGGCGAGCTTCACGAACGAGAACCTCGGCAGCCTCCACATCGCTATTTGCTTGCAAATACGCATGAAAATGCTCATGAGCAGACGTACTGATCGGACAAACCGTACTATGCTTAAACAGCAATAGTTTGCCTGGTTTCTTTAAGAATTCTTGCAGGTCTTCTTGGGATTGCAACTGTTGAAATGCCAAATAAGCCCACTCCTTTCTCAATACCTTAGATGAACATTATGATAAAGAGAAAGCGAGCGAAAGGCAAATTTTTTCCTATTTCCATTACACTTCTATCTTAATTTGAGTCAGCTTTCTTTGGATTTCATTAATCCATTGCTGATCATTAAGCGATTTAGCCAGCAAGTATAAATCAAGTAGTTCATTTACTCTCTCATCAATCTTATCTTTTAATTCTTCATCCCCACTCTGTTCAGCGATGATGACGAGTAAATTCGCAAATTCACTGATTGCTTCGAAAGCAACCTCTTGCTCTTTTGGTTGATCTCCTAAGTTAGTCATCAGTTGTTTAAGATCATCCTTGACGAGATCGACAACCGATGTACAAGCACATGCTTCATCTTTGCAGACATGAATAGGCACATTACGAATTTTCACCCGACTGCGATAGATTACACTGCGCAGCGCGATGTCCATTTCTTTGCCACATTTGCTGCAATATTTCATTTGTATTTCTTCTCCTCTCTCAAAACTGCCTTCCGTCCAGCTTTATCTGTCTGTGTATTGATCTTATGTCTGTGTCACCCAGTTCGAGTGAAGGATATCATAATCCTGCTGAAGATCGATTGGTACATGATGGCAGTCATTTTTAACGCTAAACGCCCAAACGCTTTCTCCATATGTAAAAAGCGCATCCTCTACACATTGTAGGGGTTTCCTTTCACTTTTACATGTCATACTTTCTGTAACTAGATGAAAACTTTGGCATCCATCCATTGATTTTGGTAGATAAATGCCAAAGATACCAGTATTCTTGCCCCAACAATTAGTGATAAATAGCGTTTACTTTCTCGCATGTAGGACAAATAGCAATTTTACCCGAATGTCCAATTTCATCCTCTACCCGATAACCGGTAATTTTTTCTGAGAAGCAAAAGAGACACTCTGAATTAAATTCCATATCGTATTGAGCTTTCCAAGCAATCGATTTGAAATCCTCACCCACACAAATAGTCATATACAAGTGCTCGTTTGGTTGTAACGCTTTGATATCTCGATTCATCATATCCATTCCCCGCCTTTTTGTGAATGTCTTTATTATCATTCAGCTTTTCCACATTTTCAGAATAATAAACATCAATAAAAATATTTTTACCGAGGTACTTCGCTTTCCAAATTTTTTTGTGTACAATATGAGCAAGGTCATAAAAGTGAGGAGATACATATATGAAAGATCCACGTTTAGAAAAATTGGCACACAATTTGGTCAATTATTCCATTCGTGCTCAAAAGGGCGAGCACGTTCTTATTCATTCCACCGGTCATCAGCCTGAGTTAGTAAAAGCCCTCATTCGCAAAGTATACGAAGCTGGAGCTCACCCATATGTTCAGCTTCAAGACCCTGCCATTCAACGTGAATTATTAATGAACACAAACGAAGAACAACTGGCTGTCCTGCGAGATGCTGACGTTGCCTTTATGAAAAAAATGGATTGTTTCATCGGAATTCGTGGAAGCAATAACATCACGGAGCTTTCTGATGTTCCAAGCGACAAAATGAGTATGTATTCGCGGCAATTACAAAGACCTGTTACAGATATCCGTGTCCCTGAAACAAAATGGGTCGTTATGCGTTATCCAAACGAATCCATGGCTCAATTGGCTAGCATGAGCACAGAAGCGTTTGAAAACTTTTACTTTGATGTTTGCAATTTAGATTACAGCAAAATGTCCAAGGCTATGGACAACCTGGTAGAGCTGATGAATAGAACGGATAAAGTTCGCTTAACTGCTCCAGGAACAGACCTAACCTTCTCCATTAAAGACATTCCAGCAATCAAATGCGCTGGAGAGTGTAACATTCCAGACGGTGAAATTTTCACTGCTCCTGTGAAGGACTCTGTAAATGGTACCCTTTCCTATAACACTCCATCTCCGTATCAAGGCTTTACCTTTGAAAATGTGAAGCTGACATTTAAAGATGGAAAAATCATTGAGGCTACTGCTAACGATACAGAACGTATTAACAAAATCTTCGATGAGGATGAAGGTGCACGTTACATTGGAGAATTTGCTATCGGTGTGAACCCTTATATCCAAAATCCAATGAAAGATATCCTGTTCGATGAAAAAATTGACGGAAGCATTCACTTTACGCCTGGACAGGCATATGATGAAGCGTTTAACGGAAATAAATCTTCCATTCACTGGGATATGGTATTAATTCAACGTCCAGAATGGGGTGGTGGAGAAATCTACTTCGATGATGTTTTAATCCGTAAAGATGGGCGTTTTGTCCTACCAGAGCTAGAATGCCTCAACCCTGAAAATCTTAAATAAAACAAAACTAATAAAACCTCGAGGGCTAATACCCCCGAGGTTTTATTAGTGTGACCGTTTTCAATTGAAGAAAGAGCCATATTCAGCTTTAGGATATATGAGCAACATTTTGCCCCTTGTCCATCATTTGCTTCTTCCCCTTTAGGAATTGAATAGCCCCATCTAGCTGATGCAGGGTATACTCCCAGCACATCTTTTGGTACTCATTTAAATCCTGCATGCTTTTTTGATAGCTGTTTCGAATAATTTCTTGACGCTTTTCCTGATAAGCAATCAAATCATCAAAAAAGTGCTTCTGATCCTCTGCGGTATGCAAATCACAAAAGAATAAACGGGTTAACATATCAGAGCGAACGATCGGCCCTTCAATTTCCGTCTTTAGTTCCTGATGAAATTGATCACGTCCTTGTTGTGTAAGACCATACATGATTTTGTTTGGCTTTCCTGACTGTAGGACCTCTTCTTTTGTAACATGTCCTTCCTGCTCCAGCTTTTTAAGAGCTGGATAGATTGCACCATAACTCGCATCGTAAAAGAAACCGATGCTACTCGTAAAGAACTGCTTTATATCGTAGCCGCTCATTTCACGATAATGTAATAAGCCTAAAATGATTGATTTGACGTCCATAACATTTCCTCCGGATGTAGGCTTTGTACAAAATTCCACTAATTTACTTACATTATTCTCTCTTTATTTCAATATTATAAAATGTTTAACTTCATATTAGCAACATTCTACCAAGAAATGAATCCTTCTCCCCCTTCCTACGAGAGTAACGCTTTAAATCGTTATAGCACAAGTTTCTTTAGGCTTATTTCCCTCTCTTTCATATAGTAAAAGCATCCTATATTCCTAGTTTTTGTATCTATTTTCAGGAATTTTCTGTGATATCTGATTACTTACATTTATTTTTGAGACTATTGTACTGGTCTCTCTCCATAATTGGGCGTTCCACCTTTATCCTTTCCTCCATAAGATGATGTATACCTATCTGCAGGGAAGTAAGGAGATGAAGTTGTGAAACCTAGAGGCTGGTCCTATACGAATACAAAATATCAGCAGATGAGTAATCTACATCCATTCAACTTCTTTGTTCCGTTAGTGGAACAGGTAAAGCACGGCGTAGTTTCCCTGATCTGCGAAGACAACACCTCCCCTCCCGACATCGATCAAATTTTGCAAAGCTTTTTGGACATGGAACCACTCGAAGCAGGCCAGACAGAAAAGAGCTTTGGTTCCGGCTTCATTTTTCATCCCAAAGGCTATATTCTCACCAGCGAGCACGTTATAGGAAAAGCTAAGTCGATTTTTGTGAAAATGTGGAATGGAAAAGTATTTGAAGCAAAGCTTGTTTTTAGTGATCCTCAACGAGATTACGCTATCGTAAAAATTGAATCCGACATACGTCTTAGCCCATTAACTCTAGGTAATTCAGGTGAGGCACGCGTAGGTGAATGGGTCATTAGTGTCGGGAGTCCCCTTGGCCTAGAGAATTCAGTTACAGCGGGAATTATCAGTGCAAAAAATAGGCGTATTCAGGTATCAAAACGCTTGTACGATGAAATTTTTCAAACAGATGCTGCCATTAACCCAGGTAATAGCGGAGGTCCCTTAATTAATTTACACGGTGAAGTAATTGGCTTAAACGCATTCATCATCCAGTCTAGTCAATGTCTCGGATTTGCCATTGGGATTGATAGTATCAAGAAAAAGATTCAGCAACTTTTATAACTTCATTTTTTCCTACCACACGTAACAATAAACGTCTAAACGAAAAAGAGTTGCCATCTCATCTCAAAGAGCTGGCAACCCCTTTTTTGCTACTAGTTCAAATCGCAAATCATCTAGAAATTCACTCTACTGTGTATGATTATCAACAAACCACAGAGCAATCGGTTCGTGATCACGTCCAATAATCTAACCACACCTAGCTTCTCCTAGAACCTACAGCATATTACCCGATGCCCCATAGCCTTTATGGGCAGAGCTAGATGTTGAAAAGAAGAAAATCCTCCAATCCCCTTTAGTCATTCCTTCTAAGGGCATTCAAGGCGACCTGAGGATTGCACATGACCCTGAGGCGGCTAAAATGCCCATCAGCCCAAAGAACATACTGTACGTTCTTCTTTTATAAGTAAGACAAAAATAATTGCATGGTAGGTACGTTTATCAGGCTCTAAGCTATTATCATGCCGAGGATCAAGACAGAAGATGTGTTTTCCCTCGATTATTTAATAAAAAATCCTCCGTAGCCCATCGCTAGTATAATAACGAAGGCTGGATGAACCTTGCGTTGTTCCATCAGAAAATAGGATGCACTACCTAGTATCAATGTGTGCCATAAACCAATTTGCTCACAGGAACCAAGAATAAATTGCACCGCCAGCGTACCCAGCAAAACAGTAACGATTGGGCGAATCGAATGTGTCATCGCTTTGATTTGCGGCGCTTGGCGGAATAAATGAAATACACCTAATAAACCAATCATAGCAATCGCAGTTGGGGCAACCGTAGCAAATAAACCAACCATAGCTCCCGGAATCCCCGCCACTTGATAGCCAATATACCCACCCAGCTTTGTGGAAATTGGACTTGGCAAGGCGTTCGCTAATGCTAACGTTTCCCCGAACTCCTCAACTGTCATCCACATATAATGAGTAACGACTTCATTTTGGATCAGCGGAATACTCGGAGGTCCTCCTCCGTAGCCGAGAATATTGGTAATAAAAAACGCCCAAAAAATCTGTAGATAAATCATAGCGTTAGACTCCTTTGCTTAGTTTTGCTGCTGGTTCTTTTGCCGCTTGGTATGCCAGGTGGAGTACGCAAAGGCGATCACTAAGGTTATAGCAACGAACAAACCCGGATGAATTTGAAAAGGAACTAACGCAATTACTGAAATGAACAATATCGTTAGAAAGCCTTGTTTTTCTTGCCTATTTTTACTATCCTTCCAGCACTTTTTAAAAAAGTCATAGGTCATTACCACCATCATGACCGCAATGACTGGTTGGATGGCTTCGATCATCCCACGTACTGTCTCGGAGGTCTTCAGCACATTTACGAACTGCATCAGAACAATCATCAGAAACAGAACAGGAAAGACCATGGCTGAGATAGCGATGATGGCACCAAGCCATCCCTTTACCTTGTATCCAATATATGCAGCCATCTTGGTGGCAATCGGCCCAGGTAAGGTATTGCCAAGTGCATAGTTATCGGCGAACTCCTCCTCGCTAACCCATTTATATTTCTTGACGCACTCGGCATGCACTAGTGGTATCATGGTTGGGCCACCACCATATCCAAAAATGCCAATCCGAAAGAATGCCAAAAATAATTGCCAATAAACCATCTTCTCTCCTCCTGTCTCCATAAGATTTCTTTATCACATGTCACGAAATCAATTTTCCTTGACCTTCTTCTTGTCAAGTCGGGGATATTGTCTTACATAAGTTTGCTTCTTGATTTGTTGTTCCATCGTATGGAATAAATGTAGAGAGATCTTTGGCTCCTGAAATCATAGTTACTATCATTGCCGCGAACCTATTGTATACTTCTTTCCGATCATTGTAATAAATTTTTATCCTTAAATAAAAGCTGCTCTTCCTATTTACCATTTCATTTCAAAAAACACATGCTCGAAAGACTGGCTACGCTTTTTCTCACATCGCGATTCCCCTACTAATCCCTGTGTTTTCCCATCCTTAGTTGGAAATTTCCTCCATACACACCCAGATATCTTGCCATTTAAGGTGCATGATCCCTACAAAAAAGCGCTTTCATCAAAAAATAAAAAAAGCAAAATGGAATCGGTTCATCCATCTTGCTTTTATTCTCTATAAAAAATGATTTTCTCATAGTAATATTCATTGTCATAGTACACAGAAGTTCATAATTACACTTCCTGCTTTTTAGAAAACGCAATCAGATAGACTTCCTGACCGGTTTGAGTGTTGATTTCCTGTTCGATTTGCTTTAATTGTTGTAGCTGCGCAGAGTCTAACTCTGCAAATGGCATCTCACTAAGTTGTTTAATCGGTTCCATCTTCTCACCCACCTCCCATTATTAAGGATATTTTTTATCATATCCCCAAAGGAAGGAAAGTATGCACGTATGTAATCGTCAAAGATTGGGTGGTTATTTTTCCTACCTAAGCACTTACAGTTTGCATTTGAAGCACTTGCGATACAGCCGAGCAAGAACGTTTACAAAAACAAATAGGTACTTGCTTATCTTTGGCCTTAGACTTGATCTTTTTAGCTAGGTTATGATTAACAAAATCGGTTAGAACCAAGATCATTTTAACATCAGATGGAATTTTTAAACTGGTTTCTGAGCTTTTTCTACCTGTGATGTGGTGAATTTTTTTGTACCCAACCTCTTCAAGTATTTGTAAGATGTTACCTAACCTATCCCCACCGATAATTAATATAGACATAATAAAAATCCTCCTTTAGATAGTGTGTGCATATGACTCTGATGGTCAAAAACAGTTCGCGCACTGTTTATTGGTTATATGTCTCTGAAGCGAAAAAGTTAATTGAGAATAAATATCATTCTTATTGATAAATATTATCATTCCCAATTAAGTTTGACAATACTCTGTACTATTTTTTTCTCGTTTGTTCACACTATTTTTACTAGCTACAGCTCCATCCTTGATTGGATGGTTTTCCCACGGTTATAATCAGGCTATCACTAATTCTTAAAAAAGGAGGTGGGAGTTTATGTTGCAGGAAATTAAGCAGCTCCACACCATCTTTACCCGCACATTAGAAGGCATCAATGTTTTCCGCACCATGGTTCAACCTTTAATTGATCACGCTAGGGATGAACATATGAAGCTTTACTATCACCATATTTCTGAAGAAGAAGAACAACGGGAAGAGCGTCTACATGATCTCGTTCCGCGTTTGTCTCAGATCATTCAGGAAAAAAATTTGGACCAGCTAAGTGATCGCGAACTGTCTCATTTGCTCTCAGACCTAAACTTAGAACGATTTGGCCTGCACAATTTCCGTGAGCACTTGGAATTAGCGCTGTATGAGTTTACAGACGAGCCTAGTCGTTTAAAGCTAGATAGCATGCGTGAAAACACACATCAGGATTATTTAGCAACCAAAGAGATCATGGTGAAGTTGAGCGAGAAATTCTCCGATGTCGTTCCAGCAAAAATGGATACGCATGATCATGACCATGGCCATGATATCCATCAGGTGAATCATTTTGAGGCTTCGTCTGCATTGCAGGATTCAAGCAGCTCTAAGCAGCCAGCAACCGTACATGCCGACACTCACAGCCACTCAGCAGAAACATCTGTTATGAAAAAAGGACTTACTGTTGGAAGTCTGCGTCATCTCAATCGTCATGTATAAGAGAAAAAGTTAAGATCGGAGGATTTTATGGATAAATCACAAAAATTCCCAGACTCCCCATTATCTAAGGAAGAATGGCGTCAATTAGATGAAACCATCGTTGACATGGCTCGCCGCCAACTAGTAGGCCGTCGATTCATTGACATTTATGGTCCATTAGGAGAAGGTATTCAAACCATTACCAATGATATTTATGATGAATCTCGTTTTGGAAATATGAGCTTGCGCGGTGAATCACTAGAGCTAACGCAACCTAGTAAACGTGTTAGCTTAACGATCCCGATCGTATACAAGGATTTCATGCTGTACTGGCGTGATATGGCTCAAGCCCGTACATTGGGTATGCCAATTGACCTTAGCCCTGCTGCTAATGCCGCTAGTAGCTGCGCTCTTATGGAGGATGATCTGATCTTTAATGGTAATCCTGAGTTTGACCTACCAGGTATTATGAATGTAAAAGGACGCCTCACCCATATTAAGAGTGACTGGATGGAATCAGGAAATGCTTTTGCTGATATCGTAGAAGCTCGTAATAAGCTATTAAAAATGGGGCACAGCGGTCCTTATGCCCTTGTTGTATCTCCAGAGCTGTATTCATTACTTCATCGTGTACACAAAGGTACCAATGTCCTTGAGATTGATCACATTCGCAACTTGGTTACAGATGGTGTATTCCAATCTCCAGTGATCAAAGGCGGTGCTCTGGTAGCTACAGGAAGACATAACCTAGACCTTGCTATTGCTGAGGATTTTGATTCTGCTTTCCTAGGTGACGAACAAATGAACAGCCTAATGCGTGTTTATGAGTGCGCTGTTCTCCGCATTAAACGTCCAAGTGCGATTTGCACATTAGAAATGACAGAGGAATAAAAGAGATATACAAGAAAGAGAGATAGCCGTTTGTAAGTAAAAGGCTGTCTCTCTTTTCATTTCTTCATCGTTAACGTATTTTTAGGACTGAATATTCAGTTTTTATTAAGGGTAAAAAAACCTTAGGGATGAACCTAAGGGTAGAATCCTTTCCATTTGGAAAATAATTAAGCAATCCGAACAACCTTTTGAGGATCAGTTGTATGTAAGAAAGGCATATCTACGTGGCTAGTCGCAATTTCATAGCCAATATCGCAGACTAAGATATCTACCTCTTCACGGAAAGGCAACGTACAGCTTCCCTCGTTTAATTCACATAGACGTTTTAAATGTTTAAGTCGCTCGTTCACTTTTTGCTCACGCATATGTTGATTTTCTAAATCACAAACATTGACATGACGTGCATCTACGACCATGCTGATATCCTGAATGTGAACGATTAAACGTTTTCCCTCTTCTGTAACAAATCCAAGCGAACAGAATTGAGAATCGGACATTTCTAGACGAGTAATCACCGCATGCTTATACTCTTCACCAGAGCGAAGCTTGATGGTATCAGCTTCGACAGCACCACCTATTTTACGCTCGTTGGATACAACCGTATACATATCGGTATAACCGTTAATTTGGTATCTCGTCATCGGAAATTCACTCCTATTCTTATCCTATCTGCTAATGAGACTCATTATCAATTTTATCTGTATCGTATAATGAAAATCATTATTAGTCAATATTGAGACTGTAACGAATGTTTTTATCTACTAAATAGGTTTTCCTCGATAACTCAGATTTAATCTGTAAAAATGATCCAACATCTATTCGCTACATTTCCTAGCATAAATCTATGATCCTCCTAATATCCAAAAAGGGCCTAATTGTGCCAGATCAGAATTTACATCTCGGCTACGATTAGGCAGTCTTATCAAGCTAAAATTGTTCCTTCTATTGGATTAAGCAGTTTTATTTTTATAAAAAATATAGACCGCAACCATAATGCCAGAGAACCAAATAGACATTAAGGCAAAATCTAAAGCAACTTTATATCCAAGGGAAACAAATGATAGCTTGGTTGTCAAAAAGGAAAGAAGGATTCCAATCACAGCAATGGAATACCCTAATGTATATCCATTAGCTAAAATTTGTTGACCACGTTCATCTTTCCCTTCTGACCTCGTGAAAGCAACGGTGTATGACACCGAAATGACATAGGTAATCACAAGGAAAATAAATAGAAACTCTAACATTCTGGCACATCTCCCTTATCTACTTCATATTGAAATACTTCATTTATATCAACCTCAAATAAATGAGCAATTTTAAAGGCTAGCATAAGAGACGGATTGTAGCGATTTGCCTCTAAAGACACAATCGTTTGTCTGCTAACACCTAATTTGTCAGCTACCTCCTTTTGCGACCAGCGTTTCTTTGCACGTAGCATAAATAATTCGTTTCGTATTTTTCCTTCCTTTTCCAAAAAACCACATCCTCTCGACTTTAATGTAATATATTTTTTACATAATGTAAATGATTTTTATCAAAAAGTAAAAAATATATGCATATCTAGCTTGAAATATCCAAAATAAAAAAGCTCACTAGCAGTATGGAAAACCGCCAGATGAGCTTTGACTTAGGAAAACGTTTGTACATAATCTTTTTTTGGGGCTTATTTCGTAAACAGCTGTAGCTTCTGAATTCGTTTCACTGCTTCCCGCAAGCGTTCCTCTGTGTTCAAAAGCCCTAACCGTACATATCCCTCACCATGCGCTCCAAAGCCTATCCCAGGAGCAACCATTACATGAGCTTTACATAAGAGCTCATCAGCCAATTGGGCAGATGAATAACCAGTTGGAATGGGAAGCCAAGCAAAGAACGATCCCTGTGATGGTGTCGCCTTCCAGCCAATTTCATGCAGTGCTGTATACAGGGCGTTTCGGCGGCTTTCATAGGTAGCCACCAGCTCTCGGACGCAGTCCTGAGAATCCGTCATGGCTTTAGCCGCTGCCATTTGAACAGCTCCGAACAAGCTTACAAAGTAATGGTCCTGCAACGTGTTGATTAGCTTAACCAGCTCTTTGTTTCCTACCATTGCGCCTACACGCCAGCCTGCCATGTTATAGGTTTTTGATAGGGTGTAGAACTCAACTCCTACCTCTTTTGCACCTGGAACCTGCATGAAACTAACTGGTTTTTTTCCATCAAAGGAAATGGCTCCATATGCAAAATCAGAACAAACCACAATTTCATGCTTTCGAGCAAACTTGATGGTTTCCTCATAAAATTCGAAAGGTGCGTTGACTGCTGTCGGGTTGTTCGGATAGTTTAAAAACATCAGTTTAGCTTTTTCTAAATCAACCGCATCTAATTGGCCATAATCAGGTAAAAACTGATTATCTACAGTCAAAGGCATGGGAACCATACGTCCGCCTACCACAGCTACTCCAGACCAATAATCTGGATAACCAGGATCAGGAACCAAGGCGACATCTCCCGGATTCATCAATACCTGACAAATCTCTACTAGCCCTGTCTTACTGCCAAATAAAATGGCTATCTCTTCTTCTGGATCAAGGTCTACATCAAATTCCTGCTTATACCAATGTGCTACGGCTTGCTTTAATTCCAGCCGTCCCTGAAAAGGCGGATACTTATGATGCATAGGATCTTTCGCCTGTTTTGCCATTTCTTCTACAATATGGGGAGGTGTCGGTAAATCAGGATTTCCCTGCCCCAGATTAATAACGTCATGACCCTCACTAATTACCTTGTTAACCTTTGCTACCATCGTTGAAAAAAATTGGGTGGGTAACTGTTCCATCATGGAAGCAGGCGTGATACGCATCGCTTTCCCTACTTTCTTTTTCAGAGTAAACTGACATTTATGTAATCAAAAACAGCTTTTTGATCTGTAAGAGAAAGACCCCTTTCTTTTTGTAAGCAAAGAAAGGAGTCGTTTGTAACAATGATTTTATACTAGTTAGTGTAGCTAGTTTTTGTCAATCCATTTTTTGAATCTCAACTTTTCCTCCGTCTTTAAGCATGGACTGGCCTCTGATAACTACTTTTTCTCCCAAAGAAACACCTTTTTTAATCTCAATTAGATCGCTTGATTCCTCGCCAGTTTCTACAGCTACTTTCTTAGCGATATCGCCTTCCACTTTATATATATACTTTTTGCCGTTTTCATCGAACACAGCTTTACGTGGAATGGCAACAGCCTTCTGAGCTTTACTGGAGGTTGATTGGATTTTTAAATTAACAACCATATCTGCCTTTAATTCGTTTTTCGGATTTGGCACAGTGATTTCGATTGGATATGCTTTCAACTGTTGATCCATTGTAGGACTGATAGCGGTAATTGTTGCCTCTATTTTTTTATTCAAGGCAGTCAATTCAACCGTTGTACGATCCCCTACTTTTATCTTAGTAATTTCATCCTCTGATAAGTTTGCTTTTACTAAGAGTGGATTGGTGTTAACTAGAACAACAACTGGGACCTGCCCTGAAGCTATTTCTCCCACATGTCCCCCCACCTGAGCTACAAAGCCAGAGATTGGAGCTGCTACTGTAGAATTGCTCAGCTGCTCACGGGCACTGGCAAGCGCAACTCGCGCTTGGTTAACAGATGCTTCTGAAACCACGATGCCTGATTTTTTAGAGGCTGAGTTATAGTCTACCTTTGCGTTATTAAAAGCAGTTTCCGCATTCTTCAATGCTGCTTGCGCTTGTTCATTCTGCTGCTGAGCCAGGGCTCCTTGATTAAATAGCTCTTGGCTTCGAGTGGCATCACGCTTTGCATCCTGATAGGCACGCTCTGCCTGTGCTAATGCATTCTTAGCTGTTTCAACAGATTGTGCTGTGCTAGTACCACTTTGGCTGAGTCCCGCTACCGAAACCTGATACTGGGCTTCGGCCTGACGAACCGCATTTCTGAGGTCATCTTGGTCTAGCGTAAATAGTACAGAGCCTTTTTGTACATATTGACCCAGCTTTACATTTAGGGTTTGAATTTTACCTGGTGCTTTTGGTGAAATTTTTACTTCCTGGCTCGGAGCCAATTTACCAGTATAGCCTGCTCCTGAAGCGATAGAATCTTCTATTGCTGGGCTTATTTGCACCGGAGTTGGCGCTTCCGCCTCGGCAACCTGAGGAGTTGCAGCCGGTTCTTCGCCCGTGCACCCCGTTACTGTTAAAGCAGCAACGAGTATAAGCGGTAAGCCCCATTTACTTTTTACCATTGTTAGTCCTCCTTTACCTCATTACACTTCTTCTACTACAGTAGGCGTATTCTTCTTTTTCCGATTAAAACGATTCTTGAACTTACGGCCCCAGTTATCAAATGTGACATATACGACAGGGACAAGTACAAGAGTGATTAGCGTGGAGAATGTTAGACCGAAAATAACCACAACTGCCATTGGAGCTTGGGATTCGTTACCGGAACCACCTGCAAATGCGAGTGGAGTAATGGCTAGAACAGTCGCTAACGTAGTCATCATGATCGGACGTAGACGAATTGGACCAGCTTTTAAGATTGCAGCATCTCGATCTAAACCGTCCTTGCGAGCTGTAATAATGTAATCCATAAGAACGATCGCATTATTTACAACAATACCTACTAACAAGATATAACCAATCAGGGCCGGTACTGACAATGGTTGACCTGTCACAAACAATCCAACCACAACCCCAATAAAGGTAGGCGGTACAGAGAACATGATGATAAACGGACTAAATAGGGACTCAAATTGGCTCGCCATAACCATGTAGACAAGAACAATAGACAAGAGAATCGCCAGACCTAGACTGCCAAAGGATTCTTCCATATCTTTAGACTGACCGCCGTATTCAATATGGTATCCATCTGGAAGATTCAATTGTGCCAGTTTTTCTTGAACCTCACCCATAATCGAGTTCAGGTCACGACCACTAGTATCAGCGGTAATGGTAACCTCACGAGTCTGATCCGCACGTTTAATCATTTGTGCTACTTCCACTTTTTCCACTTTAGCAATAGCACCTATTGATACTTGCGCCCCGCTAGGAGTAGTAACCGTCAAACGCTCTAAATGCTTTGGTTCATCCTGAATCGTTTTTGGCAAACGAACTTTTACGTCAACCTCATCGTCACCTGTCTGATAACGAGTTAAGGTTTGCCCTTCAAAAGCCGTCCGTACATATGACAGAACCTGTTGTGTACTTAGGCCATATTGACTTGCCTTTTCACGATCGACTACTACCTGGAACTCTCGGTCTTTTTCTTCTAAAGAAGTGGTTAAGTTTGCCGTTCCAGAAACCTTGCCGACCACACCCATAATAATATTACTGATATCATCTAATACCTCTAAATCATCACCACGTAAGCTGATTTCCAGTGGCGTACCGCCCATGCCACCCATGCCATCCAAATGTTTAACCGTAATTTCTGCACCAGGTATATTTTTAACCTGATTTCGTAAGTCATCAATGATTTGATCTGTGGTACGTGTACGCTCTTTTGCATCTACTAGGGTAAGCTGTAGCTCTCCGCGGTTCGTAGCACTATTCGCTAGCACAGATACACCCGCACTCCCAATGGATACATACAATTCTTTTAGTTCAGGTACCTTTTTCACTATTCCTTCAAGTTCGTTAATAACTTTTTCCGTTTCCTGAATGCGCGTGTTATTAGCTAGTTTCGCAGCTACAGTAATTTTTCCTTGGTCCATGGAAGGAATAAATTCCGCTCCAATAAACGGTGTCAAAATGATAGCACCCACAAACATAAGGGCTACAGCAAGGTAAACGGTCTTACGCCAATTGATTGCCCATTTTAGGAATCTTCCATAGTAATGAGAAAGTTTCGTAAAGCCAATGTTAAACCATGTGATCGGATTGAAGCCCCGATACGTTCCAGAATGGTAGATTTCCTCATCCGGGATGCGTTTCAAAATTCGTGCAGACATCATAGGCACAAGTGCAATAGATGCTAAAAGTGCCGCTATATGTGAGTACACAACCGTTAGTGCCAATGGTCCGAATAATTGAGAAGCTAATCCTTCAACGAACATGATCGGCAAGAATACACAAATTTGGGCAAGAGCAGAAGCCATAACCGCTGTTCCCACCTCTTGGGAACCAAAGCGAGCAGCTTGCACCATTGATTTGCCTTCCTGTCGATGTCTGAAAATATTTTCTAGGATAACGACAGCGAAGTCAACCAACGAGCCTAGTCCAAGTGTTAAACCACCAAGCGAGATCAGGTTGATTGTCTGACCCGTAAAATACATTAAGCAGAAGGTAGCAATTACAGAAATCGGAATTACAACTGCAATAATTAAAACAGAGCGAACGCTATTTAAAAACAAGAGTAGAATAATGGTCGAGAATGCCGCCCCTATCAAGGCATGCTCAGCCACTGTGTAGATTGAATCTTTAATAAACTGTGAAGAATCCGTGATCATGGAAATCTCAGTACCTGGTGGCAGATTCTCCTTTAGCCTCTCAATCTCTACTTTGGCTGCATCTGCAACTTTAATGGTATTTCCGCCTGAAGCTTTTGTAACAGAAATTCCTACAGTCGGTTTCCCATTATAATAACTGAACTGGGTTTGTTCCTTATACGTATCCTCGACAAAAGCAATATTTTTTAGCGGAATAGTTGAAGCACCAACCACTATAGGTGTTTCACCAATATCCTTAATCGTTGTATACTCTCCTTGGACGCGAATGCTTAGCTTTTTATCTCCTTCACGTACCATACCAGCTGCTCCAGAAAGGTTAGTCCCCATTAAAGCCTGCTGTACTTGTTCTAAAGTAATACCGTAAGCAGTGATTTTGTCAGAATCAAGCGTTACTTCAATGATACGTTCCTTCCCACCATTAACTCCGACAGAAGCGACTCCATCAATACGTTCAATTCGAGATTTAATAACATTATCAGCTAATTCCTTTAGCTTCGTAATATCATTGTTACCTGTTAGTGCAAACGTCATGATTGGCTCACTATTTGGGTCTAGCTTAAGAACACGCGGCGCTTTAGCCGTGTCTGGCAATGCTCCCCGCACCTGGTCTACCTTGTCACGCATGTTTAGCGTGGCTTGGTCCATGTTGGTGCCCCAATTAAACTGGACGATAACCTGTGAGGCTCCACTCATGGAAAACGACGATAACTTACTTACATTAGGAACAGTCCCTAATGCTTCCTCTACAGGCTTTGTTACTAATTTTTCCACTGATGCAGGTGTCCCGCCCTCAACCGAGGTTACAACAACAGCAACCGGCAGGTTCAGGTTAGGATAGAGTTCTACCGCCAATTTGGGTAGCGACACGAATCCAAAAATGAGGACGGCTAATGCCAGCATCACGATGGTTACGGGTCGATTAATCGCAAACCTTGATATGTTCATCTCTGTTCCCTCTCTCCTTTAATAAGGAATGATATTTTTTCTCAAGATAATGATTGAGCAATTCTAAAGATTGAGTAATTTGTTTTCGTTCATGTTCCTTCATCCCCTCAAATAATTCGGGTAAGTACTGATCTTTCATTAGTGGAAATCGTTTTTGAAGCTGAGAAAAATCTTGAGCAAGAAAAACCCAGACTATGCGTCTGTCGTTATGATCTCGCTTGCGAATTACTAAGTTCGCTTTTTCCAAACGATCAATGATGCCAGAAACGGTGCTATAGGATAATTCTAGACTTTTACTTATTTCTCCAATTGTCTTCGGATTTTCTTTTACTTGATGAATCACCATAATCTGAGGTTTAGTAATGCCGCTCTCCACCAGCTCTTGTGTAAAAATCCCGATGTATAAGTTCCACATGTCCATCAATCGATCAGTGAGCTCATTCATAGAATCACGGCAACCTCCTCCTACTGTTTTTATTTCGCTATACGAAACATTATGTCATGATGATTACCTTGTATCAAGAATTTTCCAAAGCTACTTATGCCTAAAAGCAGCTTCTGTCATTGGTCTAACTGATAATACGTAACTCCTTACAAAAAATTTCTCTTTCCAATAATTTGATGTGCTTTTTTGTGTGAATTATAGAAAAGTTTATCTTTTTTTCATTAGAATGTCGACAATCACGCGTAAACAGCATGCCCTTTCAATACAATTTTACTCAGATAAATGCTCCTCCCTGCGTAACTTCAGCTTGAAGCAAGCTGGGGACCCCTTCTTACCACCGTATGCCCCCTCTATTGTCACTCCCTTGAAGAAGTTCATTTTTATAAAATTTCCTTTTGAAAAAATAATTGTAACTTTTCTTTTTTTATTCTCGACCTTGTATGTGAGCAAGAAAAATGAAAAGAAAAGGAAGATAATTATGAAAAAATCAACGAATAAAACAGTCTTGAGTCTTATGGCAGCTCTTATGCTTTCATCAACTCCGGTATGGGCTAGTGCCAAAACAATTTCAGAAGAACCTGAAAAAATTCAAACTATACAGGAGTTAGATCAGGTCGTAAAAAAATCAATCGAACAACTGACTGAAGTTCTTCCTGAATTAAAAGAGTTTACCGAAATGGAGATAAGTCAGTTTTCTGAAGGGAGCACTCGCATTATTCTTTCTAAAGAAAAAGGCGTGCTGTACCCATCGGTTAAAATCGTATTAAATTCTGCAGGAGTCATTGAAGAATTCGACATTGATAGAGAAGAGATTTACTCTAAAGAACCCGTAGACAAGGAAATGGCAACGGAAAAAGGCAAGGCTTTTCTGAAAAAATTACTGGGCGATCGTGCCAATCAGTATAAGGTTAGCGGAAATATTAAACCTGCAGGAGGAGAGAACGATGGCACCTATTCCTGGATTAATATCACCTTTAATCGCATGATCGGCGACATTACACTTAATGATGATTATTATTATCTTCGTATCAATCCAAATGGAGATATTATCGGAATGGTAAAGAAATCCCCAACTAGCTCTGATGAAGACTTACCAAAGCCGGAAAAGATAATCAGTAAGGAACAAGCGGAAGAGGCATTAGCTAAAGTAATTCATCCATTCATTAAAGCTAACGATGGGAAAGTAATCTATCGCTTCTTAGAGACTCCTTATGTGAATGCCGAAACAGGAGAAAGAATTATCAGCTTCCATGACAGAATTTTTTCTGATCCATACCCGACTAAGCAAAATGGAGAAAAATTGGTAGCTAAAACGTCCGATGAAGCAGCCAAAGTTCTAAAGTCCGTACTTGATTTTGATGTAACTGGATTAACCTTAGATGAACAAATGGACAATGGACAAAAACTATACATGTGGTACAAAAATAAAGAAAGGATGGCCGTGGTTGCAACAAAGGAAAATCAGGTAATAGATGTAGTAATCGATAATAAAAGAATGCCTGAAGGTGCAAAAGCTAAAATTTCTATAGAAGAAGGTCAAACGCTTGCTGTCAATACTCTTCAAAAATACCTAGGTGACGATGTAAAAGAATTGATTAATGAGTCATCGGCTTTGCTTAGTGAGAATAATGTTGTCGTTGATTACAAAATAAGTCCTGTTCATGCAGGTATTGAGATTTTTGACCGTTCTTATACAGTAACAGTGAATCGAATTACTGGTAAAGTAACCGCCATCCGTGGAATAGGTGAAACTTCTAAAAAACTACCAGACAAGGATTCAATTATTGATGCAAAAACAGCTGTAAAAGCCATTCTAAAAGATACTCCACTTAAGCTTGTCTACGTAACTGCAAGTACAACTGGCAAAGATGGGGATGCCTATCTTGCCTATACAGTAGATAATGATATAGCAATCGATGGAATTACCGGAAAACCAGTAAAAGAATAATTCTTTATATTGAAGTAATTACTCCACAAAGCCATCCTTACCTGTTGAGGATGGCTTTTATCCAGGAGGGGAGTTATGCCTTGACGGAAGACGAAAAGGAGCATATCCAGCATATATACCGTACTCATTATCAGGACATCTATCAATTTCTAGTCTATTTTACAGGTGATCAAAACGAAGCAGAGGATTTGACTCAGGAGGTATTTATTCGATTATTCCGTTCTTTGTCCAGCTATGATGGACGTTCTCCGCTAAAGCTATACATACTTTCCATCGCTCGTTATACCGCAATCGATCATTATCGGAAAAAAAAGCTCAAATATGTCTTTTCGGACATGTGGATAAAAACAATACCGGCCACATTTGGATTGCCTGAAAAAGAATTACAGCAAAAGGAATTACAGCAGAACCTACAGCAAATCTTTCAGTCACTGAAGCCAAAGCATAGAATGGTCATCATCCTCCGCGGTTTACGAGAGCTTTCTATAAAGGAAACCGCAGAAATTTTAGGGTGTAGCGAGGCAAAAGTAAAAGTCGATTACCATCGTGCCCTGAAGATTATGCAAAAAAAATGCCTTATTCCCTCGATGGGAGGATTATACGATGAACTTGCCAAGTGAAAAAGAGATCTTGCATGCTTTAAAGCAACGAGAGGATTTACATCCACGCTCTGAATTTGTTGAGGAGTGTGAAGCGGCGATCATGAAAAGTCTCACAAAAAGAAAACGAGCTCACATCTGGTATCTTCGCACTGCAAAAATATCCTGTATTGGTGTTGCCGTCATGTTAGTCGTTTGGCTCGGTTCCCCTCTCCGTCAACAACCAATGGAATGGGCACAAACAGAGCCTATTGTCAAGGAACCGTTACACAACGATCCGTCTATTTCCAAACCTCCTATAGAGAGAAAAGGTCCAACAATTCGTCCAACTGTTCAGGTCCCTACCCATACTCCGATCAAAGTACCAGATCGAGTGCCAGCACCACCTCTAGTAAAGGATCGAGATCAAAAGCCAGCACAAAATCCCGATTCTGCATCAGTCAATGAAAAGCCAGTTGAGCAGGTTGTCGAAAAAAAAGCGAGTCCTCTTGTAGAACAGCATCAAATGACTAAGCTTGAACAAATCGCATACGATTTTCTAAAGCCAAGACTTGGCGATTCTATCAATGGCTTTCAAGGCTTTAGTAGTCCAGAGAAAACTGCAGATTCTAAAATAGTGTATTATCGCATGGTTCATAATACTCCTATTCTCGATCAAAATATAAATCTATCCATTAATGTTCAAACAGAAGACGTATCTTCTTCTATTCAGGGTAATATTATGGAAGATATTGATCCACTTCGCTTTCCTCTTCCTAAGGATGTATTACCAAAAGCGAAAGTAGATGAGCTTATGGAAAAAGAAATGCACCTTGTTTATCAAAAAGTAGCTGAAAATCAATATGTATTGGGTTATCAACCGGCTATCTATGGATATATCGATGCTAAGAGCGGCGAATGGCTACATTCTTCCTATAAACAGCTTGATAAATCAAGTGGGGTAACAATACCCCTTACTTCAAGAAAACATTTCTCTGCCGAGTCAGAAGAAGACGTACATGCCATATTAGTTGATTTATTCAATCTGGACCCACAAACACTTAGCATACAGAATGGCTCATCCTATCAGGGCAAACAAAAGTATTATTGGAAAGATAACACAGGAAAGCTTGGTCAGATTGGAATAGATATTCTCAGTGGCCAGCTTCTTGGGTACTCTTTTGAATCAGAATCAAAAGCAAATCTTACTTTTTCTCCAATCAATAAAGTAGAAGCACAGCAAAAGGCGATCGCTTTCCTCGAACAAATCGTCCCTGCACAAATACAGGAGCTTTATCTGGACACCAACAAGGAAACTATCGATAAAAATTTTATTATTTTTACCTTTTATCCTAGCAAGGAAGGCATTCCTGTGATTAGTCATCCTTACTATGTCACAGTCGATATGGATACAGGTACAATCACGAATTATAAGGGCAGTTCTTTTGATCCAGCATTATTACCTACCAAATCCAGCATTCTATCAATTAAGGAAGCTACGCAGGCTTATATTCAGAGCTATCCGTTTCAATTAGCTTATATTTTATCCCCCAAAAACGGTATTCCCCGGTTAGTATATACGGTCTTACCAGATGACACCGAAGCAAAAACGATAGATGCAAAAACTGGGCAGCTACTTACTATGGAAAACAAATAATAAATCAGCCACCTTCTCTCATTGCTAGAAAAGGTGGCTCCTTTTATAGATGAATCCATAATGAAACGCTGGCTACTCTCTCTGCATGATGTACACCTATCCCTCTACCCGCTCATAGTCTCCACTCTTGCCACCCGTTTTTTTCACCAGATAGGTAGGACCAATAACCATTTCCTTATCCATTGCCTTACACATATCGTAGATCGTGAGTGTTACAGCACTCGCAGCCGTCAATGCTTCCATTTCTACTCCTGTTTTCCCTGTTGTTTTCACTTTAACCCATACCCCGATCGTATCCTCCCCTTCAAATTCATATGTAACATCTACGCCGGTTAGGGCTAAAGGGTGGCACATTGGTATCATATCTGAGGTTTTTTTTGCTGCCATAATGCCCGCTACTTGTGCTACAGCCAGTACATCCCCTTTGCTGATTTTCCCTTCTTTTACGCGTAGCAAGGTCTCCGGCTTCATCACAACACGGCTTCTAGCAACCGCCTCACGTTTCGTAACATCTTTATCTGAGATATCTACCATGCGCGCCCTGTTTTGTTCGTTAAAATGTGTAAGCTGATCGTGTGTAGACATAAATGATTTCTCCTTTTTTACAAACGTACTATCTCTGTTTGATTCTATGCTAATGTATTCGATTTGACTAATCAAATAAGTAAATCTTCCTACTACTCTCTTCCACGTTTCGCTTTCTTTGTCTTTTTCCGCTAAAAGAAGGGAGCGATTGTTTCATGACTTAGCTTCCGCCCTTCATTTCGCCATAGTGATATGGTATGTTCAAGAGAGAAACGGAAAATAGTAAGCAGAACGAAAGAAAAGAGGCTAATAACATGCAGGTTACCCTATTATTATTCGCCGGTTTAGCAGAACGCGCCGGACAAAATAGCATACAGATCGAATTACCTGATTCTAGTACCGTACAAGATTTACTCGATAAGCTGCCACATGAATATCCGGCTTTGAAGGAACTGCTATCCAGTTGCTTTGTATCAGTCAATCAAGAGTACGCAGATCACCATACTATTATAAAGGAAAACGACGAAGTAGCTATTCTCCCTCCTGTCAGCGGAGGCGAAGAGCCACGTTTTGCGATAACAGAAGCCCCTCTCTCGGTAGAACCGTTAATCAAACTAGTTTCTCACCGTAACTGCGGAGCTATTTTAACCTTTATCGGCACAGTACGTGAAATGACGCAAGGTCAGCGTACTGTCTACCTCTCATATGAAGCCTATATTCCCATGGCCATCGAAAAGCTTAAACAGGTCGAAGCAGAAATTCATGAGCGCTGGGAAAATATACGTGTAGCCATCCACCATCGAATTGGTGATCTTCAAATTGAAGAAATCGCAGTAGTCATTGCGGTCTCCTCCCCACACCGTAATGATTCCTTTGAAGCTGGTCGCTATGCGATTGAGCGTTTAAAACAAATCGTCCCGATATGGAAAAAGGAAATGTGGGAGGATGGAAACGAGTGGAAAGGGCATCAGCTAGGGCCTTGGAATCCAACCGCTGACTTGGATAGTGAGAAAAAGTAGTGTATTTCTGATTGTTAGGATGGAGTGAGCATAGAAGTCATGAATGAGAACAGATATTCGAGACAAATTTTATTCGCCCCGATCGGAGTGGCTGGACAAGAACGTTTGCGCAACAGTCGTGTTGCCATTGTTGGGATGGGAGCGCTGGGAACAGTGCTCTCCAACCATCTCGTTCGTGCTGGCATCGGGTTTGTACGGTTTATAGATCGAGATTTTGTAGAACCAAGCAATTTACAACGTCAAATGCTATATGACGAGGAAGATGCGAGACAGCATTTGCCAAAAGCGATAGCCGCCTATGAGAAATTATCTAAAATAAATTCAGATGTAGCATTGGAGCCTATCGTAGCGGATGTTACTGCTTTTCATGCCGAAAAATATTTATCCGATGTTGATCTTATTTTAGACGCTACCGATAACTTTCAGGTGCGCTATCTTATTAATGATGTAGCGGTTAAACATAATATCCCGTGGATTTATGGCGGAGCTGTTAGCGCAACTGGAACATATACTGCTATTCGTCCTGGTGAAACCCCCTGCCTACGTTGTCTATTTCCCGAAGCACCGAAGCCAGGCACAACCGCCACATGTGATACAGCCGGCGTAATTGGCCCAATCATACATGTAGTTGCCTCTTATCAGGCGACAGAAGCTTTTAAAATCCTTTTACAGGCAACAAATACCTACAATCCTCATCTGGAGCATTTCGATTTATGGAATAATACCCACCAGCAAATTAAAGTTCTCAAAGCGAAGCGTCCGGACTGCCCTACTTGTGGACAACGACAATTTGAGTTTCTGGAGACTAGCCCTGATGATGAACTGGCTACAGCCTTATGTGGTCGAGATACGGTACAACTAAGCCCTCGTGAAGCAATTACGCTTGATTTGTCTCAACTAGCAAAACGACTCGCTCCACTTGGAACTGTGGAACAGAATCGTTTCTTATTGCGGTTTTACATCGATTCCTACACTTTAGTAATCTTTCCAGACGGACGTGTGCTCGTTCAAAATACCGACGATATCGCCACTGCACGTAGCTTATTCGCCAAATTTATCGGTAATTAGGTAATTTTGTTACTATTTTGTGAAAATAGGGTGGAAGAGTAACAAGCTTTCGAGTATAATAAATTTGCAACGGAAACGAAACGTGGTTTCATCTAGTGAAACAAACGGGTAAGGAATTATGTAACAGTTGAATTTATTTGCTCGAAGGGGGTTATTCTTTTGGCTTTTCAAGATGATTACAAAGTAAAATCGTCCATGCAAGTAGGTGACAAAACCTATAAGTACTATCGTTTGCAAGGTTTGGAAGAGCAAGGAATCGGTGAGGTATCTAAATTACCTTTCTCCATTAAAATCTTGTTGGAAGCAGCTGTTCGCCAATATGATAATCGTGCAATAACTAAGGAGCATGTTACATCTCTCGCAAACTGGACGAAGGGCCGTGACAGTAATCAAGAGGTTCCATTAATGCCTGCTCGTATCGTTCTTCAAGACTTTACCGGTGTACCTGCGGTTGTAGACTTGGCTGCTATGCGGGTGGCAATGAAGAATAACGGCGGAGATCCGCGTCGTATCAACCCACTTGTCCCAGTGGATTTGGTAATTGACCACTCCGTTATGGTTGACTCATTCGGTTCAGCTAATTCTTTGGCAACGAACATGGATTTAGAATTTGAACGCAATGAGGAGCGTTATCGCTTCCTACGTTGGGCCCAAACGGCATTTGATAATTTCCGTGTCGTGCCACCAGCTACAGGTATCGTTCATCAGGTTAATCTTGAGTACTTAGCATCTGTAGTGGCTAATCGTGAAGTGAATGGTGAAACATTTGCTTATCCAGATTCCTTGGTAGGAACGGATTCCCATACTACCATGATCAATGGATTAGGCGTGCTTGGCTGGGGTGTCGGTGGTATCGAGGCAGAAGCTGGTATGCTTGGACAACCGCTTTACTTCGTTACTCCTGAGGTCGTTGGCTTTAAATTGACTGGTACTTTAAAAGAAGGATCTACCGCAACCGATCTAGCTCTTACCATCACGCAAATGCTTCGTAAAAAAGGCGTTGTAGGCAAGTTCGTTGAATTCTACGGTTCTGGTCTATCTAATATTTCTCTTGCTGACCGTGCCACCGTTGCCAATATGGCTCCAGAGTACGGTGCAACAATGGGCTTCTTCCCGGTGGATCACCTGACACTAGACTATATGCGTCAAACAGGTCGCAGTGAAGAGCTAATCAATCTAGTTGAAACCTATACCAAAGCTCAGGGCTTGTTCCGCACAGATGACACAGAAGAGCCTGTATATTCTGAAACGCTCTCCCTTGACTTATCTACAGTAGTACCAAGCCTTGCAGGACCAAAACGTCCACAAGATCGCATTGAACTTACGAGTATGAAAGAGTCCTTTAACTCCAGCATCCGCACTCCAATTGAAAAAGGCGGGTTTGGACTAAGTGAAGAGAAAATCAACACTTCTGCTAACGTTACCTATGCGAATGGGGAAAAAGCTGAGCTGAAAACAGGTTCCGTGGTGATCGCTGCGATTACTTCCTGTACAAATACGTCTAATCCTAGCGTAATGCTAGCCGCAGGAATCGTAGCGAAAAAAGCGGTAGAACGCGGATTAACCAAACCTGCTTTCGTTAAGAGCTCCTTGGCACCAGGTTCTCGCGTAGCAGCTCAATACTTAGAAGATGCAGGACTAATCGATTCTTTAAATAAAATTGGCTTTAATATTGTCGGCTTTGGTTGTACTACTTGCATTGGTAACTCCGGTCCTTTGCCTACAGAGACCAGTCAGGCTATTGCTGACAATGATCTGACAGTAGCGGCTGTACTATCTGGTAACCGTAACTTCGAGGGCCGTATCCATGCGCAGGTAAAAGCGAACTACTTAGCATCACCTCCATTGGTTATCGCCTATGCATTAGCCGGTACAGTAAATATCGATTTAACTACAGAGCCTATCGGTATTGGTAACGATGGTAAGCCTGTATATCTAAAGGATATCTGGCCAACTCCATCTGAACTGGATGAAGCGATGAAAAAAGCGACGAATCCAGACCTGTTCCGTGCTGAATATGAGCATGTATTTACAGCAAATGAACGCTGGAACAAAATTGATGCTCCAACTGGAGATCTGTATGAGTGGGATAGCAAGTCTACCTACATTCAAGAGCCACCATTCTTTAAAAATCTGGAAAAAGAAGCTGGTCATATTGGAGAAATCAAAGGCGCTAACGTCCTAGCACTCCTTGGTGATTCCGTAACAACCGACCACATCTCTCCAGCCGGTAACATCACACCTACTAGCCCTGCTGGTGTTTATCTGCAAGCTAACGGTGTAGAACGAAAAGACTTCAACTCCTATGGTGCTCGTCGTGGGTCTCATGACGTTATGATGCGTGGTACGTTTGCCAATATCCGTATTCGTAACCAAGTGGCTCCAGGTACTGAAGGTGGAGTAACGAAGTATCTTCCTACCGATGAAGTGATGTCAATCTATGATGCATCTATGAAGTATCAAGCTGACACCAAAAACCTAGTCGTTATTGCTGGAAAGGAATACGGTACTGGTAGCTCCCGTGACTGGGCGGCAAAAGGTACATTCCTATTAGGTGTCAAAGCCGTTATTGCTGAGAGCTTTGAGCGTATTCACCGCTCTAACCTGGTAGGCATGGGCGTACTTCCTCTTCAATTCCTGGAAGGTACTAACTGGCATACATTAGGATTAACAGGACGCGAAACCTTCGATATTCTTGGCCTGAGTGATCAAGTTCAACCAAGCCAGATCTTGAAGGTTGTAGGTACTCGCGAAGATGGCTCTACATTTGAATTCGAAACTATCGCTCGTCTAGATAGCACAGTTGATATCGACTACTATCGAAATGGTGGTATCCTTCAAACAGTTCTTCGCCAATTATTTGACGAAAGCAAATAATACTTGAGAGTTGTTACATCCCCTGCTGATTAGCGGGGGATTTTTTTATACAAAGGTTTCATGAAACAAAAGTTTTGTAACCTCAATTTCTGACTGCTTCATGCCACGGAGTAAAAAAGCTCGAATAACTTTCTGAAAAAAGGCATAACTTCCTTTTTCCTTTATAAGAAAAATGTAGTAAACTGTTGTTGGAAACAAACTGCTTTTACCAGAAAGGAGATGTGTACTATGAGAAATAGCATTGTCAAAAATCAAATTGTTGGTGGGGATCGCAGAGAATCCTGTTAACATGGGCATATTTCCTAAAACCGGATTCTTCTGTGGTCATGTCTAAAGCTTTATACATGATTAGAGGAGGAGTCCTACTTTGGATCTCAAAACATTAGGCTGGAATCAAAACTTTGAACAACATTTTGCAGCATATTCTGATCCTACATATATTGTAGGCCGAGTTACCTTAGAGCATAAACGTATCTATCGCGTCATGACTGAAGGCGGCGAGCTACTAGCTGAAATTAGTGGAAAAATGCGATATCAGGCTTTTGATCGAGAAGATTATCCAGCAATAGGCGATTGGGTCGTCATGCAACCTCGCTGGGAAGAGCAAAAAGCTACGATTCATGCTATTTTACCACGGCAAAGTAAGTTTTCACGTAAAGCGGCTGGCAATGCTCTCGAAGAACAGATCGTTGCAGCCAACGTAAATACTGTATTTTTAGTTAATGCTCTTAATTTAGATTTTAATCTTCGTCGTATTGAGCGTTATCTGCTTGTCACATGGGAATCTGGCGCTAATCCTGTGATTGTGCTTAGCAAAGCTGATTTATGTGAGGATATTGAAAGCAAGATCGCTGAAGTGGAATCGATAGCATTGGGAGTACCGATTTATGCGATTAGCACTTTCGCTCATCAGGGATTGGAGCAGCTTCTCCCCTATGTTCAAACTGGGCAGACCGTTGCCTTACTTGGATCATCTGGGGTTGGAAAATCCTCGCTAGTCAATGCATTAAGCAAGGAACAGCTTCAGGTTGTACAGGAAGTCCGCAGCGGTGATGATCGAGGAAAGCATACGACCACCCATCGCGAGTTATTCTTGTTGCCATCTGGAGGCCTCATGATTGATACTCCAGGAATGCGCGAGCTCCAGCTTTGGGATTCCAATGAAGGCTTAGCAGATACCTTTAAAGATATAGAGGAATTGGCAGAACGCTGCCGCTTCTACGATTGCAGACATACAACTGAACCGGGATGCGCTATTAAAGCTGCATTGGAGGAAGGAACGCTCACAGACAAGCGCTATCAAAACTATGTAAAGCTACAGCGTGAGCTAGCCTTTCTAGCACGTAAAGAGAACAGACAGGCACAAGCGGCGGAAAAGAATCGCTGGAAACAAATAAACAAATCGCTACGTGATGCTCCTAAAAAGCGATAATCCTGTACTTTTTCTGTCTTCAACTAATAAGAAAGACTCGAGCTACTACACTCGAGTCTTTTTGATGCCTACATAAGCATTTTCCCCATCCGAAAAGCTGTATGCATGATGGGAGCCGCAATTTCCTTCATCTTCTCTTCCGTTAATCGGCTTGATGGGCCAGAAACAGATAAAGCAGCAAATACCTTTCCCTGTTTGTCATAAATGGGGGCAGACACCGCTGCCGCTCCTACCTCTCGTTCTTCACTACTGGTGGCAAAGCCGACTTGCTTAATCTGTTTTAGCTGTTCTTGGTATTGAGGCTTCTCTACCGAATCAGGCCAATTTGGAGACGTCAATAGTTCTTGCAGTAGCCTTTGATCCGCAAAAGCCACCAGTACCTTACTGGAAGCTCCTACCGCCAACGACATTTTAGCCCCCACGGGAGCTACTCTTCTAATCGGTTGATTGCTTTGCACTGCCTGAATGCGAATGCGCTCAAGCCCGTCTATGACATACAGGCTCACCGTTTCTCCTAATAGGTCACGCAATTTTTCCATCTCTGGCAATAAAATGACTGCCGGATCATCCTCCCGGGTCAAATTAGCTGATAACTCCCACACACGAAATCCCAAACGGTACTTTTCCGTTTGAACATTGCGTTGTAAAAATCCCTTGCTTTCAAGTGCAGCCAACAACCGATGTACAGTACTTTTATGCAAACCAATCCGAGCAGCGATTTCACTTAATCCTAATTCCGTTGCGTCTATAAAACAAAGAAGGACATCTAAAGCCCTTTCTACGCTACGAACGGTTGCCTTGGGTTCTTCCATGACTATTCCCTTCCTTCTCACGGTCGTTCCATCTAGTGAAACCATGTTCTATTTTTAATAAGTATACCTGATTTATTGGCCGCTGTAACTATTTTTCCCTTCCAAAAAAACAGTGATCCCTTCCTTGGAAGCAGATCACTGTTGGATACCTTTGAAGCATTCTCTTGTTTACTGTACCTCCATGATTACACCTGGGTTGTAGCGTTTGAGGTAATGAAATATTTCCTGTCTTTGTAAAACCTCATACTCAGTTAGCATGTTGTGCTGTGTTAGATATTCAGATAGGGCTTTTGTTCCTTTTTCCATGCGTCTCATAGCGGCATCGGGAGTTGTCAGCATGGCTGGCACCAGCAGTTGATAGTACCAGATTCCCTTCGCTTCCTCCGATACATCTACAGAAAGCTCGATATCAGGATTTTCAAAAGCAAACAGTGTGTTAAATCGTTCAGAGATTGTCACGTCTTGAGTTGTAGGAATCGAGATACGCCATACAGAAAGATAGTACTCTTCATTAAATAGCGCCAGCTCATCGGTAACAAGCTGGTACGACTTTTGATCATGATTCACTTCCATTTCACAACCTCCTAATAGTTGGCCGCTTTTTTTATGAACCACTAAAATAAATTACTTCCTTCCCCTAACGCTTGGGCATCCTCTGCCGTAATTAGCACTGTACGGGGCTTTCCTCCATTTTGTCCTGCAACGTAACCGCTAGCCTCCATCATTTCAATTAAGCGGGCGGCACGATTGTATCCGATACGGAATCTGCGCTGTAAGCTTGATGCCGATGCCTGCCCTTGTTCGGCTACAAATACAAGTGCTTCATGGAATAATGGGTCATCTCCCATCTCAATGGATGAGACCTGAGCCTCTAATTCTTCCCTAGTAAAAATATATTCCGGCTTGCGTTGTTTCTTGATTACAGATGTCACTGCATCAATTTCGTCATCATTGACATAATTTCCTTGTAAACGAATCGGAGGCGCTCCGCTTTCTAAAAAGAGCATGTCCCCTCTTCCAAGTAATCTTTCTGCTCCACTTTGATCCAAAATCGTCCGGGAATCAATTTGCGAGAACACAGCAAACGCAAGACGTGTAGGAACGTTAGCCTTGATATTCCCAGTGATGATATCTACAGATGGTCGCTGCGTAGCAAGCAATAAATGAATACCGCAAGCTCGCGCCTTTTGAGCAATACGGATGATACAGTCCTCAACATCCTGCGGAGAGACCATCATCAAATCGGCTAGCTCATCTATAATAATGACAATATACGGTAATTGATCATCTGTCGTTTGGTTGTAGCGTTCAATATCCCGAACACCAGCCTCAACAAACAGGGCATACCGTTTTTCCATCTCTTCTACAGCCCATTTAAGAGACGCAGTTGCTTGTTTAGCATCTGTAACAACAGGAGTAACCAAATGCGGTAGATTATTATAGGGTGCCAATTCCACCATTTTCGGGTCAATCAGCAACAATCGTACTTGTTCTGGTGTGGACTTAAATAGCAAACTAATAATAATCGAATTGATACAAACACTTTTCCCTGACCCAGTAGACCCTGCCACCAAACCGTGTGGCATTTTTTTAATATCAGCCACGATCGGCTCTCCACCAATATCCATTCCAAGCGCTATAGCAAGAGGCGAAGGATGGTTCTTGAATTTGTCTGATTCCAGTATACGGCGGATAAAGACTGGCTCGCTTTTGTTATTTGGAACCTCTATGCCGACCGCATTTCGTCCAGGAATAGGAGCTTCTATCCGAATATCCTTAGCAGCCAAATTTAATTTAATATCATCCGAAAGACCAGTAATTTTATTGACTTTAACCCCAGGTGCCGGTTGTAACTCAAAGCGTGTTACTGACGGACCTTTAACTATATTCACTATATTTGCATTTACGTTAAAGTTACTTAGCGTTTCCTCTAGTAGATTCTTTTGATCCAATGTATGTTCGTAATCATCCTCGGTTAAAGCCTGAGTAGGCGTTAATAGCGAGGTCGACGGAAATTCATACATGGGTCGTTCTTCGGGCAAATCTTCTCTAGATGTCAGCTTTTCCGAATGATTTTGAGAAGCATTAGGCGATATCTTTAGGGATGCTTCTTCTACTAGCTCAGACTCTGTTGGTTGCACTACTGGAAAAACAGGAGCTTCTGGTTGAACAGAAGATATCGCTGTTGTCTTCGGCTCCACTGTTTGTAGCTGTTCTACTCGGTCTATATGAACCTCATCAGTGATACTATCCTCTTTTGCTGCTACATAGGAAAAGGGAATAGGTAAAACTGGTTGCTTTTCCTCTACCGTATTCTTCTCATCCGAGATGGAAAGGTTGTGTACATGCTCCTGTTTGAGCACTACATCCCCTGCATGAACTGCCCCACTCATTTCATGTTGAACGGAAACAACATTTTTTAGCTCCTGTTGCTCAAAATCTACTAGCCCACTAGAAACTGCTGGCGTATCCGACTGCTCATAGGCCGTTATTTCTGGTTTAACTGCCTCTGATACTTCTGGTTCTGCTTGTTCCACTGCCTCTGGTTCAACAGCCTCTGACCTTTCCGGTTCTGCTTGCTCAAAAACGGCCTCTGGCTTGACCGCCTCTGGAACTTCTGATTCAGCTTGTTCCAATATCTCTGGTTCAGCCGCCTCTGACATTTCCGGTTCTGCTTGTTCCACTGCCTCTGGTTCAGCCGCCTTTGGCTTTTCTGGTTCTGCTTCTTCCAATATCTCCGGTTCAACAGCCTCTGACATTTCCTGTTCTACTTGCTCAAAAACGGCCTCTGGCTTATCAGTCTCTGGCTTAACGGTCTCTAGTATTTCTGGTTCTACTTGTTCCAATACCTTTGGTTCAACAGCCTCTAACACTTCTGATTCAGCTTGTTCCACTGCCTCAGGTTTACTAATATCTGCTGCTTCCAGTTCTGGACGATATACTTTCTCGTGTACGCTTAGCTCAGACGTTTTACCTTGCCTTGCTGCTTGCAATCGTTGAGCTGCCAAAGCAGCAGCCTGTTCTCTTAAAGAATCAACTTCTGGCTTTTCATACTCCTCGTGTTCTGCTTCCCGAACCGGTTCATCCACCGTTACAATCACAATCTGCCCGTCCTCGTTAATTCGGGCTTGTCGAATCTGTTCCTTTTTAACCGTGTTATCTCCTTCTTTAATTTTCCCATAGATCGGTGAGAACAGCTCTGTAGGTGCAAAAGGCTTTTTAAAGCCGTTCGGCTCAGATTGATTGTAACTATCCCCCGAGGTTGAGCTAGGCATATGCTCTTCCTGATAAGTAGCATGAGAGGAATGTCTACTGTAGCGTGAATCGGATTCCTTTTGTCCTCGTTGAGCGTAGCTATCTGTCACAGACTGTTCTAAAGAACCCGCTTTCCATCTCTGGCGGCCTTCTGATTCCGACGCAATTCGTTCCTGTTGTGTAAAAGCATAATCTGTATTGTTCCTGCTTTCTCTGGAATCCCATAGCCCCTGCTCACTTTGACCCTGATTACGCTGATACTGGGATGGCATCTTATCCGAAGCAACATCAGTTAAGCGCCTTTTCGTTTTCCTCTGCTTTTCAAACTCACTGTCCGGTACGACAGGAAATCGGAAAAATCGGGGACGCGTTCTTTCCATGAACTCGTTTAATTCCTGCTCGTTATGATTCCTTGGGTAAATATTTTTGGTGCGTGCCCTCGTAGAAGAAGTCTGCCTCGGTTGACGGCTAACAAATTCTATCGGTTGCTCTTCATCTATAGGAACGTGTTTAGCTTCCCGATTATCATCCTGCTCATGTACTTCTACCTCTACTTCCATCATTTCTTGCCAAAATTTCTTTAAACGTTCAAACAAACTAGCCATCTCTACTAGTCCTCTCTTCCTCTGTTAATTTAGAAAAGCTGGCTTTTCTGTCTTTTTCACTGTGTCACTGGCTGCTTTTCCCGATAAACTTCAGAGAAGCGATATTGAGGAATTTACTTTTACTCCTCGTCCTTCTGCTTCCTATTGTTGCACAGAAGGGTACGTCATCCATTTTATCACGAAAAGGGCAAACAGAGGCGTCAATTCAATTTTTTGAACAAAATTCGAAACCATCTGCATTCTCATGCGTATAACCTTTTGAAGGAAATTATTTTACAACCTAGAATATTCATCCATGACTACCCAATTTGAAAAGAGGTGCTTTTTTTATGAAAAAAACAACTGTAGGGGCTGCTGTATTGGCATCATCTGTTTTAGTAATGACAGGATGCTCAACCGATGGGACACTACTTCGAGATGCAACCGTAAATAGTATGGAAAAAGGAAGCTACAACCTTGCTGGTTCCTTTAAACTAACTGGGAATTTTGATGAAGTTTTGAAAAAAGAAAAGGCGTTAACAGATGAACAAGTTGGAATTCTAGAAAGCGTAAAAGAAGGTATTTCGTTTGAAGGTGTGAAAGGCGACACTGCAAGTTCTAAACTAACAATGTCTCTCAACAACGATAAAGCTTTACGCGACCACAAAGTATGGGAAGGTAAAGACAAAGCATCGATTGAAATGATCGTAGATAAACAAGATATCTATGTGAAATCCCCTATCGATAAGAAATATTTGAAATATGCACAAGATATGCAATTGACTGAAACAACTAACATAGATCCGGAGCTTGTGAAAAAATTCAGCGAAGATGTAAACAACCTCTCCATGAAATTCGCTAACAGATATATCAAGGGCTTCGACTTTAAAGGCTCCTCTGTACAAAACAAAGGCGAAGAAACGGTTAAATTACCAAACGGTGAGGAATTAAAAGCAACCCACCTGATCATTGAGCTAGATACGAAAAACCTGATTGAACTTGCTTACTACATTGCCAAAGATGCAACAGTTAATCCAGAGGTTCGCTCTTTTGCTATTGATTTGACCACAATGGCTACCAAGTTCTCAGATAAAGCTATTGAAGCGAAGAAAACTCTTCTAAAAGACGAAGAATATCGTAAAAATGCCACTGATCAAGTAGACTTAATGATCGCTGCTGCAAAAGTAGGCATTGCTGATTTTGAAAAAGAAAACAGCCCTGAAAAGCTAGTAGAGCTAGCTAAAACAGAAGGCGGGCTACAAAACCTGAAGCTGAAATTAGACTATTGGATCGATAAGGATAAATTGCCAGTACGTTCTACTGTAACAATTGATGTTACTATGAAAGATCCAAAAGCTACAGCGAAAGATGCAACTCCAATTACATTTGGCTTCATTGGAGATAGCTACCAATGGAACTTTGGCAAAGCAACACCATTCGTAGTTCCTAGTAAAAACGACGTAGTTAATTTCGCTGATCTAGCGAAAGATAAAGAAGCCATCAAAAACTTTGATGAAAAAGGCTTCTTCCATAAGATCATTAAGGAAGTACAAGCACAACAAGAAGAAATGAAAGCATTTGAAGCTGAAATGGAAGCCCTAGAAGCAAAAGAAAAAGCAGCTGAAGCTAAAGACAAAGCGGCCGAAGCTAAACCAAAAGCTCCTGAGGCTAAACCAAAAGCTCCTGAAACAAAAACAAAATAAGCATCTGATGTAAGAAAAGACCGTAGAGCGATTCCTCTACGGTCTTTCTTGATCTATTACGCCAGTAGATACCCCTTTTCTACCGCACTGTTAATCAGCTCTTCAGCATATGTCCAAAGTGATTCAGACCCCTCCTGAATCGGTTGCTTCACTCGCTTAATCACCTGAGCCCTTGTAATATAATTGGTTTTCCAGGTGGCCCCTTCTGTGTAATAATTAAATAACAAGGGTTGAAACCGATCGAGAGCAACAGCAAATCGGGCCTCCGGAGTAATCCTTTGTTCAAATTCTTCCCACAAGCCCTTAAACTCTACCTCCTGATCGTCAGGTAATAAGGCATAGATTCTATCAGCAGCAGCCCTCTCTCGTGCCTCTTTGTCAAGATATCCCCGATCATCGTACACATATGTATCTCCCGCATCAATCTCTACAATATCATGCAGTAACAGCATTTTTATCACTCGTAACAAATCCACCTCAGTATCACTAGCATGCTCTTGCAAAACCATTGCTAACATCGCTACATGCCATGAATGCTCAGCATCATTTTCACGCCTAGAGCCATTCAAAAGTAAGGTCTGTCGGTAGATATGCTTCATTTGATCAATTTCTCTTAAAAATTGGAGCTGCTGTTCAATTCGTACTCCTGTTTGATTCAAAATCATGTTATTCTCCCCTCTACCTTTTCTGGTTGTAAGCGCTGTATTTTTTGCAGATGATTCAAAGTTTTCTTACTTATAATAAATAACCGAATCATTATAAGTGAGTGTAGGAAAACCTCCCGCTATGTACAGGAGGTTCTTCTTTCCTTTATAAAGAAAGATTCGGCAAAAAGCCCGTCTTTCCTTTTTAATGAGATGAAAGTACAGTACCAACCTGATCCGAAACCAGTGTTCCTAGATTCTCACCTTCACAAATCCGCTTCATGACATGCTTCTTATCAAAATTAAAAACATGGATAGGCAAAGCATAGTCACGGGCCAAAATGATGGCAGATTGATCCATTACCTTCAATCCCTGACGAATCACATCATCATAGGAAAGCGATTCATACAGCTTTGTTTTTGCCAAAATGCGCGGGTCTCCATTGAGTACACCATCTACCCCATGCTTGGCAACAAGGATCGCATCAGCTTCCATTTCTAAAGCGCGCTGTACGGCAGGATAATCTGTTGTGACATAAGGCTGACCATTTCCGCCAGCAAAGATAATGACATGTCCTTTCTCTAAATGATGCATCGCTCGCAAGCGAATATATGGCTCGGCAACTGAATTAATTGGATTAGCAGTCATCACACGTACCTCATGATCAGTTCTGTTGTTCAACACACCTCTGAGCATAAGACTGTTAATAACCGTTGCCATCGTTCCGATATTATCCGCTTCCACACGGCCAATCCCCCATTCATTGGCCATATTCCCTCTAAAAATATTGCCACCACCAATGACGATAGCTACCTCCACGCCTAACCGTAACAGTGCCTCTACTTCATCCGCAATGTGTGTCAGCCTATCTGGATCAAAACCAAATCCTTTGCCTCCAGCTACAGCACCACCACTTAATTTGACCAGTACACGCTTATATCTTGGCATAGCTCTCCCCCTTACTTTGTGGAAGAATTCCTTCCGTATTGTAATCAGAAATTAGGGGTTTTGGCAATCTTTTCAAGAAAAAAACAGCTAACAATAATCTCGCATCATATTGCATAGCTCATCTTGTAGCGCTCCCCCACTTACAATCATGCTAACCAGTAATTCGGGATGATAAGCTTCATATGTAAATGATTCTGCACACCAACCAGTCATTTTCGCCCCTGCCTCTTGTGCAATTAAGACGCCCGCCGCCACATCCATCATGTTGGTTTTTTCCATTACAATGTAATCAAGCCAGCCATTTGCCAGCAAACAAAAATCTAGCGCAGGAGAATAATTTCTCATTAAACGTTTCGTGTGTAGGAACAAAGCTCTAGTGGTCTCTATTTCTTGCTCTTTTGTCAATGCCTCTCTACCTCGTACGTAAGAACCTGTCGCACGGGCGAGTACATTTTTATTACTGACCTGCATTGGGGTGCCATTTAAATAGGCTCCTTTGCCCTTCTCTGCCCAAAATAATTGGTTAGCTATCGGATTGTATACCACTCCTACTATCAGCTCTCCACGGAGCTCTAGCGCAATCGAAACAGAAAAATAAGGATGTCCCACAAAGAAATTATTGGTTCCGTCCATTGGATCAATCACCCATAAATACTCGTCACCTCGACTAATCGTACCGATTTCTTCAGAGTAAATAGAATGATCGGGAAAGTGGCGGTGAATTACTTCAATAATGCGGCTTTCACTCTCTCTATCTTCTACTAGCTTGACATCATTGTGCGATTCCAATTCAGGGAACAATTGTTGTGAAAAACGTTGCTTTAAATAAGCTCCCGCTGTAAGTGCTGCCTCTTTTGCAATTTCTAGCATGGCTAATTCTCCTCACTCTTGTATCTGTTCATCTTTCTTCATATCTATATCTTTTATTCCAGACTTTCTATTTGAATAAGCTAGATTCTTCCGCGGTCAATTATGACAAAGGTTCCAGTACCATGCGCAATTAGCCGATCCTGATCGTCATAGACAGACCCCTCCATTACGGCCATTAGTCCACCTCGATGAATCAGTTTAGCAACTGACTTTAGCTTCTGACCTTTACCAGGACGTAGATAACGTATTTGCAAATCGCTCGTAACAGCAGCCTTTCCCTCTTTAGCCATTACCTTATTGATCAGAGACCCCATCGTGTTATCAATTAATGTGGCCGTAACACCACCATGCACAATCTTGAGGGAGTTATGCATATATGGAGTGATCGGAACCTCAAATTGATAGGTTCTTTCATCAATAAAGGCTCCTTGTAATCCTAAGAAACCAGATAGATAGGCACTATTTCGCTCCCGCTTCTGCTTAATTGCTTGTAGGGCTAAACGAAGAATTTCACGTTCCTCATCGGTTCCCTCCATCATAATTTGTTGCCACTCCTCTTGCATCTAATAAAGCCCCCTTTACTATCCTGACATATTGGTATAGGCAATGACCTTCTACGATCATACATAAAAAGCAGTAGAAACAAAAGCAGGCATGTCCAAATGTGGCATTCCTATCCCTGAATAGAAAAACAGGCAATCTCTGTTCCGAAAATGCCTCGGATCAAGACCGCCTATCTGAGATAGCTAGAGTATAGTTTGTAATGTAATTCCGAAATTCATACAAGGTTATAATTTTAACTCCTGCACCTGCGGATTCGTGCTTGAAATCGAGGCAAGACTTTTTTTCGGACGCGAGGACCAATAGACACCTAATAGCACGAGCACACCGCCTATTATTTGAGACAAAAGCAATTCCTCTCTTAAAAACAATACAGCAAATAAGGTAGCAAAAACCGGCACTACATTCATAAACGGTGAAGCTTTTGTTGGTCCTAAAAAGTGGACTGACTTCGTCCAACAAAAGAATGCAATTACCGACGAGAAGATACCTAAGTAAGCAATTGACCATAGATTTTCCCAGAGGAATAACTGCACAGGGCGATAGCTTAGCTCTAGCATCATCAACGGCACTGTAGTAATTACACCTGCAAAGACAATCAAAGTAAAGCCGATTAACCCCGGTAGCTTGTCCGCTGTTTTACGAAGCATAACAGAATAAATGGCCATCAGGACATTACTTAGAATCAACACGATATCGCCATTATTTAACCGAATGTCAGCAAAGGTTCCAAGGTGTCCTTTGCTGACGATCCACAAAACGCCTAGCAACGATAAAAGAATACCAATTACTTGGTTGCTAGTAATTCTCTCATGCAGCATAAAGTAAGCGACGACAGTGATAAAGATTGGCGATAAGGATGAAAGTAAAGATGCATTGACTGTGTTGGTATGCTCCATCCCCCAATACACCAATCCCGTAAATAATGCAATTCCCAAGAAGCCCATCACTACTACTTCTTTCCAAAACCTCAGATAAAATTCCCAATTTTCACGCAATAACTTCCATGTAAAAGGTAACAGTACAAGAAGAGCAAAAGACCAACGTAAAAAACTAAGAGTAAATGGTGGGACGTGATGTAAAATATTTTTGCCAATCAAGAAATTACTTCCCCATAACAAAGTTGCTAACAGGGGAATCAAATAGACAATCCGATTAGCTTTTTTACCTTGAGTACCCAATCTGATCCCCTTCCATCAAATATGTAGAACTTGTTACAATCAGATTTGTTTCGTTGTTATTGTATCACCTAGAAACACTGTTTTTAGTGTATCTGAATTTTTTAAAAATTACGCGTTTATTCATTGCTTTCATACACAAAAGCGTTTATGTATTGGGATATTACAACGTTTATGCAGATATCAAATAAAAATAAACTGAATATAATATACGTATTAATGAATAATTATACCAAAACACCCAAAATAAAAGCCCGCGAAACCAGTTACTGTTTCACGAGCTTTCTCTTCTGTTTCACATGTTTTTTTACATGATTCGCATATGATTAAACGGATAGTATAAAAAGATACCTTTACCTACCACCGCTTTTTTTTCAACAAATGGCGTTGGCCATAAATGTGAATCAAAACTACCGTTCCGATTATCTCCCAAAAAAAAGTAGTTGTCTGGCGGTACATGGACAGGAGCGAAATCATAATTCATCGCTTCTTTTAAGTATGGTTCCTCTATCTTTACACCGTTACGATACAAGAAACCTTGTTTTATCTCGATGGTATCTCCTCCTTTTCCAACCAAGCGTTTAATAAACAAGTCCTTATTTCCCTGAATTGGTGGGGAAAACACAACAATATCACCATATTGAAAGTTTTCTGGATTGGATATTTTCTCAATGAAAAGACGGTCATTCACTTGCAGGGTTGGAACCATAGACGTAGATGGTACATAAACAGCTTGAACCACAAACGTACGGATTGTAAAGCTCAGCACAAGAGCAATAGCTATTATGGGTAGCCACTCTCTAACTATTTTTGGTAACTTCTTCATTATAAAGATCCCTCCTCTTAAGTATACGAGCAACAGGCTGAGTCAATTTCACTCTTTGTCAATTTTTTCTCGTCCGAAATGAACAAATGTTCAGATCATTTTGCTTGTTTCATACTTTCGTATAGTGCTACAATAGTGAAAATACTTTGGATAGGGTGTTGTCGTACGGCTTCATTCCCAATGAAATAACTCTTACGATATCTGAACCATACTGGAGGATAGGCGACATGAGACAAAGAAGCGATATGATCAAAAAAGGCTTTGACCGAGCTCCTCATCGGAGTTTACTACGAGCGGCAGGTGTACGGGACGAGGATTTCGATAAACCGTTTATTGCCATCTGCAACTCTTATATAGATATTATTCCTGGCCACGTCCATTTGCAAGAGTTTGGTAAGATCGTAAAAGAAGCCGTTCGTGAAGCAGGCGGTGTTCCTTTTGAGTTTAACACAATTGGAGTAGATGACGGAATTGCCATGGGGCATATCGGGATGAGGTATTCTTTACCAAGCCGAGAATTGATTGCTGATAGTTTAGAAACAGTAGTTTCGGCTCATTGGTTTGATGGCCTCATCTGTATTCCGAATTGTGACAAAATTACGCCAGGCATGATTATGGGTGCTTTACGTGTTAATATTCCAACCATTTTTGTCACAGGTGGTCCAATGAAAGCGGGAAAAACTAGCGATGGACGCTCAATCTCCCTCTCTTCCGTTTTTGAAGGCGTAGGAGCCCATCAGGCAGGTCTGATTGATGATGATAAGCTGTTGGAATTAGAACAATATGGCTGTCCAAGCTGCGGTTCCTGTTCAGGTATGTTTACAGCTAATTCAATGAACTGCTTGGCTGAAGCATTGGGAATTGCCCTCCCAGGAAACGGCACAATTTTAGCTACCTCTCCCAAACGTCGTGAACTTGTTACATCTACTGCAAGTGCCCTAATGCACTTAATTAAACATGATATCAAAATGCGCGATATTGTTACTAAGGATGCACTAGATGACGCCTTTGCTTTGGATATGGCGATGGGCGGGTCTACAAATACTGTTCTGCATACATTAGCGCTCGCCCATGAAGCCGGCTTTGAATATCCGATAGAAAGAATCAATCAGGTAGCTGAACGCGCACCACACCTATGCAAATTAGCTCCTGCCTCCGATTATCATATCGAGGATTGCCACAATGCTGGCGGCGTATCGGCCATTTTACGGGAGCTCATGAAACGTGAAGGAATCCTACATCCTGATCGCGTTACTGTAACTGGTAAGACACTGCGTGAGAATGTAGCTGAAGCAGCGATTTTAGATGAAGCTGTGATACATCCTCTTGATAAACCTTACAGTGAACGCGGGGGACTTGCTGTTCTGTTTGGAAATTTAGCTCCAGAAGGCTCCATCATTAAAACGGGAGCCGTGGACCCTTCCATAAAAAAACATGTGGGGCCAGCTATTTGCTTCGACTCTCAAGAGGAAGCTTTAGAAGGCATCGCAAACGGAAAAATTAAAGAAGGACATGTTGTGGTTATTCGTTATGAAGGACCAAAAGGCGGACCAGGTATGCCGGAGATGCTTGCACCCACTTCTCAGATTGTCGGGATGGGGCTTGGTACTAAGGTAGCTCTCGTAACAGACGGACGTTTCTCCGGCGCTTCCCGAGGAATTAGTATTGGTCACGTTTCCCCCGAAGCAGCGGAAGCCGGACCGATTGCATTTGTCCATGATGGGGATATCATCAGCATAGATATGGAAGCACGTACTATACAGCTAGAAATTTCTGACGAGGAAATGGCAAAACGCAAAGAAAGCTGGGCAGGATTCGAACCAAAAGTAAAAACAGGCTATCTTGCTCGTTATTCTAAGCTAGTCACTAATGCATCAACTGGCGGCGTATTAAAAATTTAACGTTGAAATCCAGACTCCCCTATGAAGAGGGAGTCTTTTTCATCCGGAACAAAAAGAATGGCAACAAAATTAACTTGAAACCAGCGTCCATGCATAATAAAGTAGAAGAGTTAGACCCGATGAATTGCAAATGCTCGCAAGGAGGTTTTTATGCGTTTACGCAATATCCCTGGTGCAGAAGATATGCTGCGCCAATTTCCAACCTATGTAGATAATCCTAGTCAATATAAGGGAAAATGGTCAGACTGCTTTGGCAATAACAATCCGATTCATGTTGAGATTGGCAGTGGTAAAGGACGTTTTATTAATACATTGGCAGCTCGCTTTCCCTCCATCAACTTTATCGCAATCGAGTTAAAAGCAGAAGTGCTGTATCGCACAGCCCAACGTACGGAACAAAAGGAAATTCCTAATTTAAAATTGGTTCAATTTGATGCTTTCAAAATTACAGAACTGTTTGAGCAAGAGGAATTAGATCGTATTTACTTAAACTTTAGTGATCCATGGCCGAAAAAACGTCACAGCAAACGCCGCCTGACGCATTTCTCCTTTTTGCGTCAATATCGAGCTGTGCTAAAACAAGATGGAGAAATTCATGTAAAAACAGATAATCAACATCTGTTTGAATTCTCTCTCAATCAATTCGCTAACGAACTGTTTCAATTACGCCATATCACATTTGATCTTCATTCATCCGAACAGGCTGCAACGAATGTGATGACTGAATATGAAGAACGTTTTTCCAATCGCGGACAACGCATCTTCCGCACAGAGGCTCTTTGTAAGCCAATAGCACCCACCAATTAATCATTATTCTTATTTACCGTATAACGTCTTGAGCGAAGCAATCATTCTTTTGGAATGGTTGCTTTTTTTGTATATATTCACCATAATGCCAAAAATATTTCAAATATAAAGATATATCAATTATATTTATCTGAAAAATAAAACAACTAATAAATTGGGAATAGTTACTTACACTTTCTTGCACGCAAGCTGTTTCATTTTCTCAAAATTAGTGTAAAATTTCCTAAGTAAGCACTAAAAACCCAAGTATTAATGTGTTAACTAGTTTTAACCAGTATATATTTTCCATTAATTGCTTATAATATATGATGAATTGTATATTTTACAAAATTTTAAAATTTATTGAACAGCACTTTTTCAGCAGATAACTACTTTACAAATCAAATAAAAGGAGTAAAATAATAATTGCTGAAGGATTTTTGTGCTGACTGGTCAATACAAAAAATATATGTACTTTTGGAAGGATAGGTGGACTCTATGAAAAAACAATTAATTTTAGGCATGACTGTACTAGCCTGTGTATTCTCTGCGTCTTCTGCATTTGCTGCTGAGGAGAACGCAACAAAAAGCGAAACAATGGCACCACAAACATTCTTTAACGTTCAGGTAGCACCACAAACAGTTGCACCTGCATCTGTTGTTGTACCAACTGAATTTACTAGTGACATTACAAAAGGTGAAGTAGTAAATTTCTCTATCTTTACTCCAGTATCTGCTCCTACTCAAGTAACAGATACTACAACACCAGCAGCTGGTATCCAATCTGCAACAAAAGGTGAAGTTTTTAAAAGCACAGTAATTTTCGGATAATTACTTGCTGTAAAAATTCTCTCTTTTTTACCCTCTTTTTAAAAAACTGGTCATTAGCCTCCACTTGTTGGGGGCTCTTTTTTCTATATAAGTACTGTATAGGTACAGTCTTACAAAAATAAAAAAACGCGTAACATCATCGCTACGCGTTTTTTCTATATGCCTCTGTAAAGCTGTATCAGCTATTCTTCTAGCTGGCTTACCTCTTCAACTTCTCTTTCCTCTTCGGGATGCCAATGATCCAATACTTTACCTTGAAGCACACGCCCTTCAATAAACTCGATCTGATTGGCAGAAAAACAGGTTTTCCATTCTACATGAAGTTCTTCCGCCATCTTCACTACCGTGAGTAGCTCTGACCAAGCTACATATCGCTTATACCAAAAAAATTGCGGCTGTTCATTCATATATGGATATAAATCATCAAACTCTGTATGTTTACAGTCAAGAGCCCGTTCAAAGTGAACTTTCGCGTGTTCCAGTTTCTCCTGGAAGTAAGATTGCAAATCCTTTTGAGAAAAGGTAGACACATGAATCCCTCCAGTTTTCCATTTACAGTTTCGTTGTATGAACCATTCCGAGTTATTCCGAGTTATCAACAAAACTTATATCACCATTCTAACACGCACTGCAGTCTGTGAAAATAGTCATAATCTTGTCAATCTAACTATATGAAATGGAACAGGACACCTTGGTTATGAAGAAAGGCAACCGTCCTATGCTACGGTTGCCTTTTTCAATCTTTGTTCGTTAGTTTCTTCTATTCATCTTACTATAGTCTCTATTAATTACCTGCTCCTTGCTGGGAGGGATCAGTTGATTGAGTAGGGTCTGGGATGTCGGCTGGTCTTTGACTGGCATTGGGATCAGCACCGTTGCCTGAAGAGCCATTTCCCTGTCCATGTCCCTGTCCGTTGTTCTGATTATTTCCTCCGTTATTGCCGTTTGGTAAACCCTGAGGTGTCGAATTGCTATTGCCACTGTTATCAGTGTTTCCATGGCCTTCTTGCTCAGAAGATCCATTTGAACCGTTATTCGGGGATTGATCACCCTCGGTTGAGTTTTGGCTATCTCCGCTATTGTTCTCCTCATGCTGATTTTCACCATTTTGCAGAAGCTCTTCTAATTGTTTGGTATTTACTTCTCCAATATTAGATGGGCTTCCAGGGTTACCATTTTCATCATAAGGTACAACAAAGTATTTGTATAAGACGCCTTCCTTAACCTGATCAACAAAGGTTTTACCACTTTGCTTGGATGATATCTTTTCAGCCGACTCAGGATTATTCAAATAACGCATTACATCATAACCCGTCGTTTTTTCGTTAGCATCATCCCACATTAATAAGGCTACTGGCTGAGAACCTTCAATGGTAAGTCGAACAGACAGAGCAGGTGGTGTGGTTGCTACTTCCTGATTCTCTTCTACCTCGTGACGTTCGCTTACTCCATTTGGTCGTTCAAAATCCATTGGTTTTTCATTCTTTAACGCTTCCTGCATCACGATGCTAAACATACGCGCCGTCTTACCGCTACCATCATACATAATGTGGCCCTTATCCTCTTTTGGGAAACCCATCCAGATGGAGCCGATATACCTAGGGTTATATCCAACAAACCAAGCATCCTTGTTTGCCTTGGAGCTTAGGGCTGATTGCGTGGTTCCCGTTTTACCTGCTACCGGCCAATTTTTCATTTTCGCACTGGTACCCGTACCGCTTTGAACAGCATTACGCAGCAATTCGTGCATTTCCCAAGCGGCATTAGGTGAAATAACTTGTGTTTCTTTTACAGGTCTAATCTCTTCTTTCCCTGTTCTGAGGTCTTTAATTTTATCAATGGCATGTGCTTCTTTTACTACACCGCCATTTGTAAATGCTGTATACGCTTGTGCCATTCGCAGTGGTGATGTTCCTTTATGCAAACCACCCAATGCAATGGATAAATTACGATCGGTCGGATCAAGCGAAATACCAAAATCCTTGATGTACTTCAAGGAATTATCAATTCCAATTTCGTTTAACAACCAGACCGTAGGAACATTGAGTGACATCTGAACAGCTTTATCCATACGTATGGATTCGCTGTATTGGTTATTCCAGTTCCTTGGCTCATAGCCATTAAAGCTTTGACGTTTGTTACTTAACTGAGAGCCTGCATGCCATTTCCCTGTATCTAATGCTGGTGCAAAAACAGCTAATGGTTTAAAGGATGAACCCGGCTGATGCAGACTCAGCGCATTATTCCAGCCCTTGTGCACATAGTTCCGGCCACCTACAATGCCGGCAATACCACCGGTTTTAGCATCGAGAACTACCATTCCGGCATCAACCTGATTGGTGCTTCCATCCTTCGGGAAATTCTTGGCATTCTCAAAGTTCTTCACCATTGCATCCTGTACATCGGTATTTAGCGTCGTATAGATTTGATATCCTCCGCTATATAGCTCATTCTCAGCAATGCCATAGCGTTCTTCGGCCTCGTCAACTACGTAATCAAGGAATGCCTGATATGAATTGCCCTCGGTGACTTTTTTAGTAGGAAGCGCTTCTTGTTGAGCAGACTCTTTTTCCTGCACCGTAATGATTCCTTGTTCGGCCATTAAGCGAATGATCGTATCACGGCGTTCTTTAGATTTAGCCGGATTGTTAAATGGAGAATAGATAGACGGTCCCTTTGGAATCGCCGCTAACTGAGCAATTTCAGCAGTCGTTAGAGTGTCCAGGTGTTCCGCCTTTTCTTTACCGAAATAATAATTAGCGGCTGCCTTAATTCCATAAGCACCATGACCTAAATAAATTTTATTTAGATACATCTCCATAATCTGATCTTTCGTGAATCTGTTCTCTAGGTTAATGGCAATACTAACCTCTTTCGTTTTTCGCCAGAACGTTTTTTCATGAGAGAGAAACACATTTTTCGCTAGCTGTTGGGTTATTGTACTTGCTCCTTCAACTGCACTGCCTGCTCGAATATCCTTCCAAATCGCTCCACCGATCCGGATCATATCTACACCATTGTGCTCAAAAAAGCGTTTATCTTCTACAGCCACAAATGCTTGCACCAACTTTTTAGGCACTTTATCGATTGTGACGTATTCACGATCCTCTAGGACATATAATTTGGATAGCTCTTTACCGTTCACATCCATTATTTTGGTTGCTTCCAGTTTAATGTCTCTTAATTTATTTTCATCCATCTCCACCATTTTACCGCCCGCATATAAGAGAGCGAAGTAACCTCCGATGACGGATAAAATTAAAAAGACGGCAAATCCAATAATAAGCATTATCCATTTATTTACTTGTTTTTTCTTTTTTTTCTTCTTGGCTTGAGCCATATATTACCTCCAGATTTCTTTCCTCTCTCCACCTTTTTAGACGATTAAGTCAAAAAAAAGTTTCTGATCCGAAACAATGCAGCATCTAATTAGTAACTGCCCTCGGTTCTTTTTGATGGGTGTATGAGCTTAAGCAGTTGGCTGTCTGTGCAACCGTAAAGCTCTAGCATACGCTCATAGGGATCATCCCCACCCAGTTGAAAATAGTGAACAAAAGCAGGCTCCGTCTTATATCCCTGTTCCTTCAAAATTTGAATATCAGCACGTGCCGAGTCCTTTGCCAAATGCAGCAGCCGTTCTTCAACAATCATATGTCGATATGCATTCTGTTGTCGTACAGGTATCGATTGACCAAAAATTTCAATGGGCCACTCTTGATAAGAGAACGATAGAACAAGGGCTCTTCCTCCTCGTAGTTCATCGACAAACTCCAATTGAAAATTTGTACAATCTCCATACGCCTTTACAACCTGCTGTGTAAACTGATCCAGATCGGAATCATTCACCTGACAAATAATGTCGAGATCACTTGTCGCTATCTCAATTCCAAGTGGAATCGTTCCTGTCAGTATCGGATCGTAGGAAGACAGCTGTTTAAACAAATCAAGCTCCTGTAACACAATAAATGCTTGCCTTTGCCGTTTCGTGCCTGTTTGTAAATAATCTGGCTTGTCTAGATGTATCATGTATATTCACCTGCTTTCCAAAATTGAACCACAGATACAAAACAGCCACTCTACCATGATAGTATAAAGTGGCTGCTTTGTACCAAACAATTCCTGCCAAAAGAATTTCGTTTAGAGGTTCGTTTAGCTGAAGATAAAAGCTATAGAATATATAATGTACTTCCTTTTAATGAATAGCAGCTTTTGCCTGCCGTGTCTGTTTCTTATTTAGCATCAAAGGAGGTATAGCGATTCCCAATAAAATCAGCAGAATACCACTCCATTGGAGCGTGCTTACATGTTCTCCTAATACGGTTACAGAGGCAATCACTGCGGCTGGAAGTTCTGCTGCACCAAGAATCGTCCCCAATCCAGAACCAACCTTTGGTACTCCTATCGAGAAAAAGACAACGGGAATAATTATACCTAAGGAAGACAGCGCCAAGCCATACATCCACAGACCCTGCCCCAAAGCTCCATCCACTAAGAAGGATGGGGAAAACACCGTAAATACAACAATCACAGCCGTTGTAACCATAGTTAAGCTTTTTGTAAACACGGGAACATCCAAGCCCAATCGACCACTAGCAAAAATATAGAGCGCAAATGTCACCGCCGATAATAAACCATATAGGATACCAGCTAACGAAAGTGATTCAAATCCACGCTCTAGTAATCCTCCTGCAAGAGCTGTTCCCATAAGCAATACAATGATGGAAAATATCTTTTCCTTGCTGGGTTTTTTCCGATCCACGATAGCTTCTAAGAGGACGCCAATCCACGTAAACTGAAATAAGAGGACTACTGCAATCGACGCAGGTAATTCGGCTACAGACAAATTATAAAAGATGGTGGTGCCACTTAATGCAAATCCGCCTGCTATCAATTGCAAAATAGAGCGTACAGGCACACGCTTTCTATTAAACAGCAATGTCAGAAGGATTAACAGTAACCATCCAATAAAAAATTGACTTCCTACTAGCTGACTTACCTGAAAGCCTTCCTTCATACCTAGCTTAATAATGGTCGACAAGCCTCCATAGCTACAAGCCCCTAAAAAAACCAACAGAGCATACTTAAGCATTTTTGTTGCCTTCCTTTCTCCTTACATCGATTTTTGCAAACACAAAACCCCCCATCCAACGGATAGGGGGCGAACGAAAAAAAGAAATGCATATCTGATCATCTCTTTTGAAAATTTCGCCACTTACATGTAGTCATACAAGCAAGTTTCTCATCATTGTAATTAAAAAGTTTCTCACTTATTTTAAGAAGAGCAGAATTAAAAGTCAATGAGAAAAGGTGCGAAAAATCGGATAAAAGCGATCACAGCTTTTATGTCTATAGGGGAAAAATCATGTCTAAAGCCTCCTCTACTTAAAAGAGAGGAGGCTTTAGTAAACGTGGTAACTTCTTATTTTACTAAGCTTTGTGCTGTTTTCACGACATTTTCAACAGTAAAGCCGTATTCTTTCATGATAATCTCGCCAGGAGCAGAAGCACCGAATTGGTTAATAGCAATAATTGCTCCATGGTCACCTGTGTAGCGCTCCCAACCTAGTGGAGAACCCATCTCTACGCCAACGCGTGCTTTAACATGCGGAGGAATCACAGAGTCACGGTACTCTTTAGATTGACGATCAAATAGATTAAAGCTAGGCATGCTTACGACACGTGTTGGAATGCCGTCTGCTTCTAGTTTTTCACGAGCTTCCATGCACAGAGATACCTCGGAGCCGGTAGCAATCAATACAACCTGAGGCTCACCATTAGATGCCTCTTTTAGCACATAAGCACCTTTTGCTAAACCTTCGCGAGCCAAGTCTTTGGTCTCTTGGTAGATAGGCAGGTTTTGACGAGTTAAAGCTAGTACAATAGGCTCGTCTTTGCTCATAGCCGCATAACGCCAAGCTTCGTTTGTTTCATGCGCATCAGCAGGACGCAAAACAGTAAGATTCGGCATAGCGCGGAAGGCAGCTAGATGCTCAATCGGTTCATGAGTTGGTCCATCTTCCCCAACTGCAATAGAGTCATGAGTAAATACATATGTGGTAGGTAGCTTCATAAGAGCAGATAGACGCACTGCCGGACGAACATAGTCGGAGAATACGAAGAATGTACCGCCGAAAGCTTTTACTCCACCATGCAGCATCATTCCATTTAGAGCCGCTCCCATAGCGAATTCACGAACACCAAACCAAAGATTGCGACCCTCATAAGAACCCGGCAAGAAGTCTTTAGCACCTTTAATTAGAGTGTTGTTAGAGTGTGCCAAGTCAGCGGATCCACCAATTAAGTTAGGCATGCGTTTTGCCAATCCATTGATTGCATTACCGGAAGCCGCGCGAGTCGCTAGCTTACTGCCAATTTCATAAGTCGGTAGATCAGCATCAAAATCTTTGGATACCTCTCCATTACTTACTTGTTTAAATTGTGCAGCTAGTTCCGGATAAGCTTTTTCATAAGCTGCTAGCAGCTCATTCCATTTTGCTTCCTTCTTTTGACCTGCCTCTACTAGAGTAGCGTAGTACTCTTTTACCTCTTGTGGCACGTGGAATGCTTCATGCTCCCATGCATAGGTTTGTTTTGTTAAAACAACCTCGTCTGTACCAAGTGGGGCACCGTGGCTGGCACTGCTACCGCCTTTATTTGGAGAACCGAAACCAATTGTTGTTTTCACTTCAATCAGTGTTGGACGCTCCAAATCTGTACGTGCTTCAGCCAAAGCCTTTTCGATAGCATCCACATTGTTTCCATCTTCTACACGGATATATTGCCAGCCGTACGCTTTGTAACGTGCAGCTACATCTTCTGTGAAGGATTGGCTTAGATCACCATCTAGACAAATATCATTAGAATCATAAAGAACAATCATTTTACCTAGTTTAAGATGAGCAGCTAGAGAAGAAGCTTCAGAAGAAACGCCTTCCATCAAGTCTCCATCTCCACAGATAACATATGTAAAATGATTAATTAGTTCATAGTTATCTTTGTTGTATGTTGCGGCCAAATGTCTCTCAGCCATCGCCATACCAACAGCCATCGCAATTCCTTGTCCCAATGGGCCTGTTGTTGCATCTACACCAGGAGTGTGGCCGAATTCAGGGTGACCAGGCGTTTTGCTTCCCCATTGGCGGAAGTTACGCAAGTCATCCATGCTTACGCCATAATCCATGAGATGTAGCATAGAGTACAACAGCATAGAACCGTGACCAGCAGATAATACAAAGCGATCACGATCAATCCATGATGGATTTTTCGGGCTTACTTTCATAAAACGGCTCCACAACACGTGTGCCATAGGCGCCGATCCCATTGGCATTCCTGGATGTCCAGAATTCGCCTTTTCAATAGCATCGATTGATAGTGTACGAATAGTATTGATTGCCAATTGATCTACATTCATTTGTTGAGTAGTCATTACGGTTAATTCCCCCCTACAAGTAACTGCAGTGTGATTATAACATAGGAAAAGCGAATAGAGTAAAAGCGCTTTACAAAAACAGAGTATTTTCTATGAAACGTAACAATTCCCTATCATTACATGCTAGGTTAGTGTGTTGCATAACTAGCTTTTTTATGAGAGAAAACCAAGCGCTATATCTTACTTTCACTGAGTTTCATCAGCATACATTCTTTTACGCTTATCAATTTCTTTCATCGCAAGAGAAAACTCTTCTTTATCAATGACCTTAGATGTCAGTAGATCGCGGATCTCATCTTCAATCATCAACCAATCACCCAGCGGATCTCCGGTATAAATCATGATTTGAAAACGACGTAAAAACTCAGGAAGATGAAACGTATTTCTATCGCTCATTTATTTCCCTCCCAAATCTGCTTCCATTTCTCGGCATACGGCTTCAAAGTCAAACTCAACAAGGAAACCAGTAATGACAACAATTTTCGCCTCTGGATAATTATTTCTCCACTGTTCCTCTTCTCCCTCTTTTATGCCTACTAGGTAAAGAGGCTGCTTTTGCACATATTCAAGCTCTTGACATTCTTCCAGTAAAGTAGGTAGACGGTCTTCCAATCCAGAAACATTGATCACAAGTACAGACTGAGTAATTTCGCCTGCCTTCAACTGCTCTTCTATCATTTGAAGCGACTTCTTGGTAGGTACCGTTGCATTCATAATAGGAAAATAATCTAACAGCTCATCCAACCAATGATCCTCTTCTGCTGCGAGATAATATAACATCTTACTGGCCATTTCCTTCATTCTCCTTTTGCCTTACTTCCAAGTGCTTTCATTATAACATGTCAACTGCATCAGACCCCAGTTCTCGCCTTGACTTCTTTCCGTCCATTTCGTATGGTGGAGAGTAGCTTGAACTTTTTTATTGTATAGAAAAGAGGTTTTTCCTGTGGAAAAGAAACATCTCTTCCTTCTCTTTAGCATTATCTTTTTAATGATGCTTGGCTTTGGAATTATTATCCCTATATTGCCTTTTTTCGTTACGGAAATCGGGGCGACCACAACGCAATTGGGGATATTATCTGCCAGCTATAATATCATGCAATTTATATTTGCTCCCATCTGGGGACGCTTATCGGATCGCTATGGACGAAAGCCGTTTATCCTTTTAGCCCTATTTGGATTTTCTGCCAGCTTTATTCTATTTGGATTTTCAAGTAGCTATTACGAAATGCTGTTTTACCGTGTACTTGCTGGGATTACTTCCGCTGCGGGTATCCCAACCATCACAGCAATGGTAGCTGATATTTTTCCGCCAAAGGAACGGGCAAAAGGAATGGGGATTGTAGGAGCAGGTGTAGGTCTTAGCTTCGTATTCGGTCCCGCGCTCGGCGGTATCCTAGGAGACGTTAGCTTGTCACTGCCATTCTTCGTTTCAGGAGGTCTAGCTTTTATTACATTCGTTTTTACATGGGTTTTACTTCCAGAGAGCTTGCCCAAGGAAAAGCGCGGTAAATACCTTAAGAAAAAGCCTATCAGTTCATTGGGAGCCATTTTTAGTAACTTAGGATTATTGTATCAGATCATGCTGGTTACATCCCTTGCTTTTGCAGCGATGGAGACGGTCTTTGCTTTATACATATCATATGAATTCAATCTGACCTCCAAGGACATGGGCTATATGTTTCTTATCATGGGCTTAATCTCTGCTAGTTTACAGGGCGGGATTGGCAAATTAGTAAAACGATTTGGTGAATCAAAATTGCTGGCTACAGGAATATTCTTTTATGTTCTAGGATTCTTCTGTGTTTTACTCGCTTCTACTTTCCTAGAATTTGCACTCACCCTTTGCTTATTTGGTCTAGGTCAAGGTATGATGCGAACTACCAACACCGCCATGATTTCGCAACGTACGCCCGATGGACAGGGGGCTACATCCGGGAACATGAGCGCCATGGATACCATGGGGAGAATTGCAGGTCCCATTTTAGCTGGGTGGCTCTTTACCTTCTCACATAGCTTGCCATTTATAATCAGTGGCATACTGTGCTTCGGTCTTTTAGCGATCTATGTAGGCAGAGTGCATCACCTGCCAGAACCAGAGCCAGAATCTGAGTCGGACGCGTATTCTCCCGCCTCTCAGTAACCATTTCATTTTCTGTATACATAAAAAAGGAACGAGCTGGGATACACCAGTTGGTTCCTTTTTTATGCTTACAAACCTGTAAGCTTAGGGTAATCTGGATCGATGTTACGAAACACTGCATTTCCTTATAGTAAATTAGAGATGAGATGACATCACAAAAGAAGGAGTAAGTAATGAACGATTTCACACAAAAAGATCGGATCGATACCCTTGATTATCTTCGTGGTTTTGCTCTGATGGGTATTCTTCTTGTTAATATCTTGGCTTTAATGAAAGTACAATCAGTCCCTGTTAGCAGTGCAAATGCTTTTATTGAGCACATGCTTAACTTCACCGTAGAATCTCGGTTTTTTGCTATTTTCTCATTTTTATTTGGAGTAGGATTTTATATTTTTAAAAGCCGCTCTCAAGCAAAAGGGCACAAAAGTACATTGCTATTTATTCGCCGGTTGCTAGTCCTATTCGCGATTGGATATCTTCATCAGCTATTGCAGCCGGGAGAAGCATTATTCATCTATGCTATTTTTGGCTTTGTATTACTGCCTTTTTATCGTTTATCGGCCAAAAAAAATCTACTGCTTTCATTATTTCTGCTTATTCCTACCTCTATTTTGGGAGGAAAGATTCTTGTTGTTTTCCCATTATTTTTGTTAGGGCTTGCTATCGGACAATACGGAGTCTTCCGAAATATTCCAGGCTTTATGCCCAAGATAAAGCAATGGCAAATGGTTTCTTTCATTCTCATGATAATCGGGCTTTTTGTTCAATATGTGCTCTTGACAAAAACAGCTTCAACTGACTTCGATGACTCCTATATTCATGCCTTACACAATTACGGCCTGTGCATTGTCTTTGTTGGACTCGTGATGGCTGTATTTTATGTAACTAGCATTATCCGCCTGCTACAGCAAACAACTGTGCAGAAATGGTTAGCTCCCTTAAAATATTACGGTCGCATGGCTTTAACGAACTATATCGGGCAAACTCTGATCATTATCGCGTTGCGTGATTTATGTAATCTTTCAGGCAAGCTGGGCCATTTGCAAACTACGCTAATCTGTCTTGGTATTTATGCACTACAAATGCTAGCCAGCTACCTATGGTTGTCGATTTTTACCATGGGTCCACTAGAATGGGGCTGGCGTGTATTGACGTATGGAACACTTACACCGCTGATAAAACGTAACAGCGAAAACGCATCCTGAGTAGTCGGATGCGTTTTCGATTATTATAAAGTTTCTCTCAAAGTTCTCCTCAGGCAATACACCTTACTTCCCTTTCTGAGGTGTGTTCTTATCCCCTTCAAATAGCACGTTGCCCGTATCTACATCATAGAAGGTGACCGTTGTATAAGGTGGCGTACTGATCTTACCCGCGACATAAGGGTAGCTAATGACCATCGGATACATTTTATTTGCCTCTGGCTTGGTCTGTTTTACATATACTTTTAGCATTTCCCAGCTTTGTTCCGTATGATCCACAACTAAGCCATACCCAGGATTAGGAGCTTCTCCATAGGCAATCACATATAAATCACCCTGTTGATGAACCCCGCGTTCCCCTTTAACGCTTTCGATAAAAGCTTTCTCCTCCGCGCTTAATTGCTCTTCTGTCAGTGTTTGGAAGGTAGAAGCAGGCTTTTCTCCCTGAACCACGGGTAGATTTGTAACCTGAATTTCATCCGCTTTACCATCCCACTTTACTTGTGCGGATAAGGATTCCATTGTCCAGCGCAGGGGCACATACACCTTGCCCTGATAAAGCACAGCTCCCTGCTCTACCTTTTGTTCTTTTCCATTCACCGTTACAGTAGATTTACCTGTCTGAAATATCAGAGATTTCTGCTGAACCTTCAATTGATAGGTTCCTGCTTTTTCTGTGAGCTGACCACCTGTTATATTACCTAATTCCTGTAGGTTAATCATTGTCCGTTGGTTAACACTAATCAATGGTGAGTGTTTGATTACCTTCTGTTGATTTATCATAAGAGAAGTGGACACCGGTTTTACTGTTGCTTGAGCCATGCCTGGTATAGCTGAGCCTACAAGTGTAAGCCCCATTACGGCTACTGCTGTCGTTTTTCGTAACATTTGTACTCAATCCCTTCGCTTTTTTCGTCAGGTTCCGCTATTGTTACTTTGTTCATTTTTCTTATGCTACTTGTTTGACTTAAAGATTCCCCATAATGTTTCATTTTCTTACCTACATCTTATTATCTTTTTTTCGCTTCATGCTGATATTACTATTTACCCATAATTTTTACCAATTGGCTACATAAATAAGGCAAATGAGTGACAATTGTCACACTGCTATTTTGCCTATTTTTATTTATGCGATAATTATAGGTACGAAGAAGATTTTACCAACTAAGCTCGATAACAAAGGAGTTTTCAAATGACAACACTTATGTCCATGCCAAAGGTTGACGTGGTTCGCCAACAACTGATTTCTCATCCAATTTCGATTGCTATGCAGACACCGGAAAGCGTTCGTACCTTTATGGAGCACCATGTGTTCGCTGTATGGGATTTTATGAGTTTATTAAAACGTTTACAATTAGATGTAACTTGCACAAGTGTACCTTGGCTTCCTGCTCCTCATGCTGCATATGCTCGTTTCATTAATGAAATTGTACTCGGAGAAGAAACTGATGAAGATGGCAATGGCGGCTTTACCAGTCACTTTGAGCTGTACTTGCAGGCTATGAAGGAAGTAGGGGCTGATACATCTAAGATCGAGCATTTTCTGGGGCTGCTAGAAAAGGGTACTTCTCCTGATGAAGCTCTAGCATTATGCAACGCTCCTGACAGTGTACAGCGTTTTGTAAAACAAACTCTTCACTTGGCTAAAGAGGGGGGAACCCACGAGGTTTGTGCTGCCTTTTTCTTTGGTCGTGAAGATATTATACCAGACATGTTTCAGGTACTTGTACAGGAATTGACCTCCAAAGGAGAAGCTCCTGCTTGCCTGTTGTATTATCTAAATCGTCACATTGAGCTAGATGGAGATGAACATGGACCTTTAGCTGAAAAACTTCTTGCTTCTCTTTGTAAAGAAGATGCCCAAAAATGGAAAGAAGCAGAAGCAACAGCTATTCAATCCCTTACCAGCCGCATTTCCTTATGGGATGGTGTTCTAGCAGATATTCAAAAATAATTCTTCTGGGGGGACTCACACTCTCCTGTAACGGGGTTATGTAGGAAATCCTTTACAAAAAAAGAGCTTGTCACCTCTTCATTTTTTCGAGGAAACAAGCTCTTTGCTTTTGAGATTCTTCTGGTGATCTGTGGTGCTAACGCGCTACAGCCAAGGTCGCGTTCTCTTCATTTGAATCTAAAATGACACTATCTTTCTTTGGTTTACCAGAAACACTTCCTGAAGCCAATCCGTATGGAATGCATAGAGGAACACCACTGCGAGGGTCTGGAATAATGTCAGCCTCAATGCCAAATACATCCCACAGCATTTGATGCGTCATGACCTCAGCAGGGGTCCCTTGAGCCATTACTTTCCCTTTTTTAATAGCGATAACATGATCGGCATAACGAGTAGCATGGTTTAGATCGTGAACAACCATAACAATCGTACGCTTCTCTTCTGTATTTAACTTAGCTAGGAGCTGTAACACTTCTAATTGGTGAGCCATGTCAAGGAACGTCGTTGGTTCGTCCAAGAACAAAATATCCGTCTGCTGGGCTAACGCCATTGCAATCCATGCACGTTGACGCTGACCACCTGACAATTGGTCGACTCCTCTTGTAGCAAACTCATTGATACCGGTAACTTCCAGTGCCCATTGTACAATGTTTTTATCCTCTGGCGTCATGCTCCCCATACCCTTTTGATGAGGGAAGCGTCCATAAGAAACCAATTCTTCTACAGTAAGTCCATCTGGAGCTACTGGATTTTGCGGCAGAATAGCTAAATCCTTGGCTACTTTGCGAGTATCCTGTTGGTGAATGGATTTACCATCCAAGAAGACTCCACCTTTTTTCGGTTTCAAAAGACGTGCCATCGTTTTTAGAATGGTAGACTTACCTGATCCATTTGCTCCGACCAGAGCAATGATTTTTCCATCAGGTAATGATATGTTTAAGTCTTCCACAATGAGATTATCATTATAGCCAATGTTTAACTGTTGTGTATGTAAGCGAACCATGATCATCTTCCTTTCGATGTCACGCAATAATATCCTGAATGATAGTACCTTCCCTTAAAATGATATTGGTTCTCATTATCATTGTCAAACATTTTCTATAAAAAAACCAATTAACAAGGGCATTGTTAGCTGCCAAGCAGACTAACATTCACCTTATTAACTGGTTTTTTCGTTACGCCGCACTGTGTGCCAGCTTCGTTTGTTTTTCTTTTGTACCATATTCGTAGGTCCATGTAACCACTTTACCAGCGATTGAAACTGCTAGAAGCGTGTACAAGACTTGAGGTATTGGCAAGAAAAATAACGAAAGCAATAACACAAGGACGTCAAATATTAATAAAACGGTACCTACTGACATACCCGTCAACTTACTTATGAATAGAGACAAAATATCGTCTCCACCTGTTGCCCCACCGAATCTAAGAACCAATCCTAGACCGAAGCCTGTGCTGATTCCAGATAATAAAACAGCGAGCAACATGGCATTGCTAAAGTCAAATACTAGCGGCGAAAAACGCTCACATAGTTCATAGAAAAAGGAAAACGATGTCGCTGCTACAATGGTATTAATCAAAAACTTACGTCCCTTGATCATCATTGCAACTAAAATGACTGGAATGTCTAATGCTAGCATCGTAATAGACGGTGACCAATCAAAAGCGTATTTTCCAAGTAATGATAACCCCACAAATCCACCTTCACTTAAATTATTCTGAAAGTTGATGTGGTAATAGCTAAAGGCCAATAAAAAAGTTCCCAGTAAAATCATGAAGGTTTGTTGGTATGGTTTTGTCCTCATCGAGGCTTCCTCTTTTCGTAGTTAGTTAGTCACTTTCTCCACTAACTACGAAGCAGGTCCTGACAGGATCGCTTGCTTGTATCATAAAGCATCTCTCTTTCGTAGTTAGTGTTCACAGATCAAGAGTGGAACGCTCTAACTACTACGCTACGTATCTGAGAGATCAAACCGTTTCCAGATTGTCCTTCGCGGTAACATCACTATCCGATCCTTTCATTGTAAAGTTACATTTTCATTATAACATAAAAATCGCTTCATGAATCAAACAAGTGGTAATATAGGCTCTTTTTTTATATTTTTTCTACATGATTACGCACTTTAAAAAAGTGATACAGACAAGATAAATTGACCTAACATAACAACTAAAGGAATGGTAACGAAGCTGATAATTGTGGAACTAACGGTCGCCATCGCTCCTAAATCTTCATCAGCCGCGTATTTGGCGAATAACATGGAGGCTAGCGTCATTGTAGGCATTGCTGCCATCACTAAAGTAACTTGGCTAATCTCTGTCGCTAAGTGAAAGCTCCAAAGCAAACCAGCAACAATGACTGGATACAAGAAAATCTTAACAAGCATAGACAAACTTAAAATGGGGAGTGCTTGTGCTGTTTGTTGTTTACGTACCAACAGATCGGGAATTAATAAACCGATGTACAGCATGGCTAAGGGAGCAGCTATAGAAGATAAAATGGCAGTAAGTGATTTAACCATCTCTGGCGGTTGCCATTCCATTAATGCCAAAACCATCCCAACTACAATAGCCAGCATTGGAATATTTACGATGCTCCTCATATTCTTCCATGTACATCCTTTTTTTTCCTTCAAAACCATAACACCGATTGTCCAGAGCACCAGATCAAGCCCAGCATCGTAGACTGCCGCAAGCAGTCCCCCTGTCGGTCCGAACAGCCCGACACACAAAGGAAGCCCGATAAATCCGGTATTGCCCAGTCCAGCAATAAAGGAAAATTCTTTTCGCTTATTGATCGGCACCTTACATAGGACTGCAAATAAAAAAGCAAGAAGCATTCCAAGACAGCTTAGACCAACAGCAATAAAAAAGATGAGAAAAATATGATGCAAGAGTTGCTGGTTCATCTGTGTGTGAAAAATTCCGTTGAGAATGATGCATGGAACGGCTACATTGAGAACAATGGTAATTAACAATTGGCGAGCATCAGCAGTGACTGGTTTCATTCGACCAATCATTGCCCCTATTCCAATAATGACAGCCATCATACCCACAGATGAGAACAATGGTGCAAGGGTCAAGCGAATTTCCCTCCTGTTACACTAATAGTATGGCGAAATTCAAAGATTATGTCTGATGCTCCTAAGACATTTGCCCAGGTTCTGTCTCCAGTAATAACCATTGCAAATCTACGTTCTCTTTTTGCTCGCAGGTTTGCAACAAATCCCCAAGTAAAGGAATGGCCTTTTCAAGTGAAATAGCCCAATCTGCTGGTACTGACAACCCTTCTCCTTCTACGGTGATGATTCTTCCCGCCACTTCCGCATCACCCTGCTTCGTGGTTAGTACATAATGACTGATGTCACGTGCATACTCTTTCCATTGAATTAAGACGTATCCTTCATCACCGCCCGACACAACCAAATCAACATGGTCGCCATAGGCAGCATGTACCAACGTTCTCATTTTCCCATCCAAGCTCGCAATTTCTCGCAGCACCTCGTGCCAAGACACATGTTTTCTTTCTTCTTTGCGTTCATCTGTGTACATGCGCCAATCGTTCAATCGCCTCGCCCCTTTATTAATTATGTTCAACCTTATAAAAGTAATATTGTTCAAAATAATCCAACATCAGTAACAGATATTATCTTCGACTCCGCTTTTTTCATTTTAGCTGATTGTCAAAAGATATCCTTTATTTTAGCATATCGAAGCAAGCTCTCCTGTACAAAAATGCGAAGAATGCACATGTTTGTAAATGTATTCGCTTTCATTCATGAATAAACGCTTATAATTGTGAAAAGAAGAACTTTATCGAAAATCTGTCAAAATTATAAGCATTTGTATCAACATTTTTGGTTTACCATGATGGTTGTAACAAACACTAAAACAGCTTAGAAAAACAAGGAGGTGAGTTCCATGGTGCAGCGCAGTATGAATTGGTGCGCTCGCTTTGGTCTCACGTTTCATGTGTGTAAAACCGTCTTAGCATCCGGCTTGTCATTGTTGATCGCCTCATTATTGTTCGGCAATCATTTTGCCTACTTTGCTCCGCTTGCTGCGGTATTAACCATGCAACTTACCATTGCAGACACTCTGGAAAAGGGAATTTATCGTGTAATTGGTGTCATTGGCGGAGTTGTCTCTAGTATTATTATTCTTCCTTATTTTGAAAATGGAATATTAGGTCTCGTCCTTGTTCTGTTGGTAGGTATGGGTACCGCTACCGCTTTGCGCTTAAATCCACAAATTATTTCACAAATCGGTGTTAGTTCTGTGATGGTAATGACCTTTCAACAAATGCAAGGTTATTCGACTGGCAGGATTTTAGAAACCATTATCGGAGCAATCGTGGCTGTTTTCATTCAAATGGTCATTCGACCAGAGAACTATGTTCCTACTGTTCAAAAAAAACATGCCGAATCTTGTAAGCAATTAGCACAGACATTAACAATTATGGCCACTGCATTAAATAATCACTCTGATGGTGCAACTACTCCGACTGTCGATCCTGCCTCCCTTTTAAAATGGAATAATGAGCTAGAGGCTTCGTTAAAGCATGCAAAGAAAAGCCTAAAATATAATGTATTTTACCGAAAAGACCTTAATACGCTCTATTATCTGGAACAACAAATTGATTCTGTTCAAAAGATGTTGATCTCTATATGTAGTATCCTATATACTGCTCAGGAATTAAAATATCTCCCCACTCTTCGGCATACTCTTGATCAGCCTTTGCTTGATGCTAGTGCCGCCATTTCAACATATGGCGCCTTTGTTGCAAATCCGTCCGCAGAGGCCCATCAGGAGCTACTGAATCTGTTATACAGGGTACAACAGCAACAATCTCAGCAGTTCATCACATCAATAGAAACTGCCGGTATCTCTTCTTTACGAGAGGTTGGCTGCCTGTACGCAGAGATAAATCGTATGATTGTTGAGATGGAATATTCTGCTCACGTATGGGAGTTATCCACAGCTTCTAAAGACTGCACTGACGAGCGGGTGTCAACGAATTACGCATACAGAGCATAGTAGAAAAAGAGCCTTACCCCAAAAAGGGAAAGGCTCTTTTATTTCTGCAAACTACGTATGATTAATCATCACAGAAACACACCAATATTACAATAATAATGATAATCCATAAAAAGCCGCCACCGAATATACCACCTCTTCTACCGCATCCCATGATCCTTCCTCCTTCTCACGGTCTAGTAGCGGAGAATGCATGGACTCACATACTCCTGCTAGTACCCTATGAATTTCGGTCATGTGATGCTTGGATAAGCGCGTATAAAAGTGAAAAAAAGGCAGATTGCTATGGAAAAATACCTATGTATGATCTTTTGCATCTTGCGCGGAACGAATCAGGTTCATGTTACTACGAATAAACTGTTGTAGCTCCTCATAAAACGTCGGATTACATCCCATTACACTGCTTTTAGCATCGTATGGAAGTTCCTTGCCTTCCATTGTGGTAGCAGTACCGCCCGCTTCCTGAATAATAAGCTTGCCTGCTCCAAAATCCCATGGGTTTAATTGCAAGCTGACGTAACCATCCAGTCGTCCTGCTGCTACGTAAGATAGCTCCAAGGCCGCGCTTCCTAACAAGCGCATACCGCGAACTTTCCCCGCTAACTCTTTGAAAATAACATCGATGCCTATCTGCTCAGCGCGTTTATGCCAAAACACACTTGTACAAAGTAAGGCTTCCTCTAATTTTACTTGACGGTGAATACGTAGCTGTCGATCGTTTAAATAAGCTCCTCCACCTTTAGTTGCATAAAACAGCTCATCACGTGATGGGTCATAGACAACGCCAACAATTGCTTCCCCTTTGTGATACACGGCGATTGAAACCGAAAAATTAATTTGCTGATGAACAAAATTAGTTGTTCCATCAATAGGGTCAATGATCCACAGGGTATCATATTCAGAAGGGGCCATACCCTGAAACCGATTTTCCTCACCCAAAATGCCATGCTCAGGATATTGCTTAAGAATCATATCAATAACCATCTGCTCTACTTCTTCATCTACAGCTGTGACTAAGTCAGAAGCAGAGGTTTTATAGTTGACTGTATAGGGCTGATTCATTTTCTCCAAACTTAGCTTACCGGCTGTTTTGGCGCATGTGATCGCCAATTCTTTCCACTGTTCCAGTTCATTCGGTTGCAAAGATATCGCCACCCAACCCATCCAATTTTCTTTAGTGTATCATATTTCCCCTTCTCCTACACCTTACATTCCTAAACAACGGCGATGAATAGTTTATCTATTATAAATGCTACACTAGTAATACTATCTCCATTTCGCGACATATTTAGAACGGAAGTGATTATACTTGACCTTTTTTGTATTGATAGTCGTACTATTTAGTAGCCTGAAAATAATGGACATGATAGGTACTTATCGATATCACATGGTTTACGAGGGACCTGAATGGGAAGCATTTGAATTATATACGTTTTTACAACAGCAGGGCATCCGCTGTCGCATTCGTAATTCTGTAACTACTACTTTGTTTGAAGATTACCATCTTTTTACGAACAAAAGGCTCTCCTATGTAGAAGTCTTGCACAAGGATGAGACTCAGGCACATATCTTCCTGCGTTCTTTTTGGCATAAAAATAAATAGGACTAGTGTAGTAGCCCCCTTTTTTCTACATAGCCCTATTTCCCATCAACAGCAGCGATTCATTTCACCGCTTTCATATTTGTTTTTTAATGCGAAAAGATAAAATTCCTTCTCTGTCATCGGAAATATTCCAGGAGCTCCGTGTGTCGTATACCAATGCTCCAGATAACGATCATAATCGGGCATACCAAAAATTGTTTTAATGATGGAACGCACCTTTTTGAGTCGCCGTTTCCAGTATCTTATTTTCTTTCGCATTCTCACACACCTCACTTTTCCAACATAATATCCATAACTGACTATATTATTTTTAATACCACTATAACTTTATTAAACATTTCCACTACTAAAAAAATATGATTTTTTACTATATTTTTTGAAATTTCTTTGGGTAAACATATAGATTTCTTTATTGAGACTGTTTTATGATATAGATGGAGCATTTTCTTAGTTTTGTTGTCAGTCCGCTCTCTGTTCCTAAAATGTAGAACTTTATCCCAAACCGCGTTAAAACGCACCCCTATAGTTCTCCTTCACAGCATTTTTTGAACAGTTCTGAAAGCGGACTGGCAACAAGCCTTTGAAGCTAAAGGTAAGCGAAAAACCAGCACATGAGCGGTTTTTCGCTTTTTTATTGGTCTAGTTAAGCAATTAGATTCCCCTTATGATCACGTTTGGTTAGCACAAAAGGTTCCTCTTTCAGCTCGTATCTCTTTCCATTCGCAATAGAGAGCCATAGACGTATTCCATCAACAATAATGGCTATTGTAATTAGTAAAAAGATCGCACAGACAATGGTATCTACCATATCATTAAAAATCATTTTCTCGGCTGCTTCGACGGATGTTACTCCTTTTGGCAACAGTCCTGCCGCTAAAGTCTCCTTGAAGTAGTTGGCATGCGCCCAAAATCCAATCGTAATATCATTAGAAAAAATCTTTTGCCAAGCCGCATACAAGGTGGCCGATGAAAGCCATGCCATTGGAACGAGCGTAACCCAAGCGTAGCGAGCCTTGCCCATTTTAATAATGAGCGTGGTACCAACTACAAAAGCAATTGCCGCTAGCATTTGGTTCGCAATACCGAATAATGGCCAAAGTGTTTTAATCCCGCCCAATGGATCAATAACCCCTTGATACAAAAAGTAGCCCCATCCCACTGTCACAGCAGCAGACCCGATTAGATTGCCCGGTAGATAGTCCATGCGTTTTAATTTTGGGAACACGTTGCCCAGCATGTCCTGTACCATGAAACGGCCAACGCGTGTTCCAGCATCAATGGTAGTTAAGATAAACACGGCCTCAAACAGGATTGCAAAATGATACCAAAAGGCCATAAAGACTTTTCCGCCGATAAAACCTGAAAAAATATGTGCCATTCCCAACGCGAAGGAAGGCGCCCCTCCTGTTCGGGATAAAATACTTGTCTCTCCTACATCCTTGGCTGTTTCCGTTAATAGCTCCGGAGTGATTGGGAAGCCATAATGGTTGGTAATCGTAGCTGCCGCTGTGACTGCATCAGTTCCGATTGCTGATGCTGGTGCATTTACTGCAAAATACAAGCCAGGTGTTAATACGCAGGCCGCAATCATCGCCATGATAGCAACCATAGACTCAGTCAACATTGCCCCATAGCCAATTAAAGGAGCATCGCTTTCCTTGATAATCATTTTTGGCGTTGTGCCTGAAGCGACTAGAGCATGGAAGCCAGAGATGGCTCCGCAAGCGATCGTAATAAAGAGGAAGGGAAAAAGGTTACCGGTAAATACTGGCCCAGTACCATCAATGAACTTTGTTAAAGCCGGCATTTGTAGATTAGGTAATGTGAAAACGATGCCAATGGCTAGAAAAGCGATTGTACCAATTTTTAGAAAGGAACTGAGATAATCGCGTGGGGCTAATAAAAACCATACCGGTAAAACAGAGGCGATAAAACCATAAATGATAATCATAATAGCAAGCTGCGTACCTTCATAATCAAACAACGGGGCCCAGGTAGGCGATTCTGCCACTGCTTGGCCAAAATAAAGAGAGGCAAACAACAGCACAATTCCGATAACAGAGGCCTCCAGCACTCTTCCCGGTCGGAAATAGCGCATGTACAACCCCATCAAAATAGCAATTGGTAGCGTCATGGCAATCGTAAAGGTTGCCCATGGAGAATGAGTAAGAGAATTAACAACAACAAGCGCCAATACAGCAATAAGAATAACCATGATAGCTAGTATTCCAATCATCGCAAGGACGCCCCCAATAGGTCCGATCTCCTCCTTGGCAATCTGACCTAAGGATTTTCCATTGCGTCTCATCGAGCCAAATAGAATAATGAAATCCTGCACTGCTCCTCCCAATACAACCCCTACAATAATCCAAATTGCACCGGGTAAATATCCCATTTGAGCTGCCAATGTAGGTCCTACTAATGGCCCTGCACCTGCAATGGCCGCAAAGTGATGTCCGTATAAAACCCACTTATTGGTTGGCACAAAATCCTTGCCATCGTTATGTATTTCGGCGGGAGTAGCTCGTCTGTCATCCAAGCCCATTATTTTACGGGCAATAAAACGGCTATAAAATCGATAACCTACTGCATATGTACATAAAGCAGCCGTTAATAACCAAAAAGAGCTTACCTGTTCTCCCTTGGATAAAGCCAACGCTCCAAATCCAATGCCTCCTAATGCAGAAATAACTGTCCAAATGATTATGGAAAGTAACTTTCGCTTCATAAAAAGTGCTCCTCCTTTCAGAATGTAAGACACATAACAATAATCTAAATTATCTGATTTTTAACAAAATAACCAGAATCTTTTTTTATGATACCTTACTTGTAGATAAGCTGAAAAGCTTTTTTTAGAAAAATATACATTTTTTTCAAGAAATAGCTGATTATAAAAAAGGAAGCCACTTTTCATACCGACATAAAAAGTGGCTTTCCTGCTTATTTCGTTATGGGATTGTTATAGATTTCCACGCAACTCCTGCTCCCGCTCCAGTGCTTCAAATAACGCTTTAAAGTTACCATTCCCAAAACCACGGCTGCCTTTACGCTGGATAATCTCAAAGAATAATGTCGGACGATCTACTACTGGCCTACTAAACAATTGCAATAAGTAGCCTTCATCATCGCGATCCACTAAAATTTTTAGCTCTTTTAAATTCTCGATGTCCTCTTCAATTGCCCCTACACGCTCCGCTAAATTTTCGTAATAGGTATCCGGTACACCTAAGAAATCAACCCCATTTGCCGTTAATTGTGAAACGGTTGTCAAAATATCATTAGTCAATACAGCAATATGTTGAACCCCTGGCCCTTTGTTAAATTCCAGATATTCTTGGATTTGCGATTTGCGTTTGCCTTCCGCAGGCTCATTGATTGGAAATTTAATTCGCCCCGTACCGTTTTGCATAACCTTGGACATGAGCGCGGAGTATTCAGTAGAAATGTCATCGTCGCTGAAGTTTTGGGAAGATGTAAAGCCCATAACTTTCTCATAGAATCCAACCCATTCGTCCATAACCTCAACGTTCCCTACGATATGATCGATACCAATTAGACCTGTAGGCTGACAGGCAAACGGAGCTTGATAAGGTTGGAAGCCTGGATAAAACACCCCTTTATAATCCTTCCGTTCAATAAAGGAATGGACTGTTTCTCCATAAGTAGCAATCGTTGCTTTTTTTATGGTTCCATGCTCATCACTAAATTCCGTAGGCTCCATGATAGATGTAGCGCCACGGGAAATCGCTTCCTGGTAAGCCTTTTCACAATTTTCAACGCGAAGAGCAATGTCCTTAACTCCTTCGCCGTGTAGCTTAATGAAATCAGTAATCGGATGATCAGGCTCTAATGCTCCTGTCAACACCAAACGAATGTGATTCTGCTTTAACGCATAAGAGACCTGAGTGCGACTCCCTGTTTCCAAACCACGATAAGCATACGGCTCAAATCCAAATGCCTTTGCGTAATAGTACAGTGCCTGTTTCGCATTTCCGACATACAACTCAACATAGTCCCAATCTTGAATAGGGAAAAAGTCTTTTACGCTCACACCGCTCAACCTCCGACTATTCTGAATTTTTAAACCTATTTATTTGAGATTACATGGTCTGTTTTTTTCATGCAAGAATATGGAGTAACGCTTAAACGCTTTCATGCAATATCAATAATAGTCTTCTGTCTATCTGCTCCAATCAGTTATGATAGGTAAAAGGATAGTTGAAGGGAGCGAAGTGCGATGCAGGAGTGGAATACATTTGTTTCAGAGCAATGGAATCAAATGGCAGGTGATTGGCATGAGCGAAGCAAGGGAATGTGGGAACAGGGCAGTCGGAAAACGATCCTCCCTTTATTTACAGAGCTTCTTTCTGCCAGCAAGGGTCGAATACTGGATGCTGGCTGTGGAGATGGATATGCTAGCTTCAAGCTAGCCTCTGTAGGGTATGATGTAACAGGCTTGGATATTTCCTCAGAAATGATAGCCTATGCCACCAAGCAGGCCAACCTGCTTACCGATTCTCCTTCTCTACAATTTATGGAGGGAGATATTTCTGCTACGCCATATCCAGACCAATCCTTTGCAGGTATCTTATCCATTAACGCGATGGAGTTTACTTCCTCTCCCCTAGTTGTCCTTCAAGAATTTCGACGCATCCTGCAACCAGATGGATTGCTGCTACTGGGGGTCTTGGGACCCACAGCAGGCCCGCGGGCACATAGCTATCCACGTTTGTATGGGAAAGCCACTATCCAGAACACGATCATGCCCTGGGAAGCAAAACAGCTAGCACAGGAGAATGGATTTTTTCTGCAAAAGGAATCACATGTGTATAAAGATGATTTTCCTCCTGTCCTGGCTCATTCTCTGAGCTTGGAATTACGTGAAGCAGTCAGTTTTGTAACCTTGTTTGCCTTACGTAAGCACCCAGATCTCTAAACAAATCATTCATTTTGTAAAGGAGCCAGCTATGCAAGTACCCTATCTCACAAATCCATTACACCATTTGCAAAAGGTACGTGATCTGACGCTACTTCGGATCAATGAAGCACAAAGCATCGTTATCGCCTGCGATTCAGATGGCGGCATCGGCACCAAACCACAGGATATCGTCCAAATAGCACCCGATCTGTTAGGACGGTTTGCTGTTCGTGTACCGCTTTTTGAATTGATTGCTTGTGGAGCCACTCCGTTTATGATATGCGATACGCTAGCGGTAGAGCTTGAGGGCTACGGGGAAGAAATTCTCCGTGGTATTAAGGAATATGCGCAAGAAGCAGGCGTCACTGAGGATATACAGTTTACAGGAAGTACAGAGGAAAACATTCCAACCACGCAGACAGGGATTGGTATAACCGTACTTGGGCTGGTACAGCAAGCTCAGTTTTCCCCAGGAACAGCCCAGCCTCAAGAAGCTATCATGTGTGCAGGTATTCCAAAAAGCGGACCCAAGCATGAGGTTCGATTAGACGATCCCGAGATGCTTTCCCTAGCTGACTTAATCCAACTACGTGCTCATCCTGGTGTTCATGATCTGTTGCCCGTTGGCTCAAAAGGAATAGCTTATGAAATGGAGCAGTTAGCTGCAAGTGCCTCGCTTACATATCGTCTCACTACTCCTCTTCCTCTTGATCTGAAGCAATCTGGCGGCCCTTCTACTTGTGTGATCTTTTCAGCGGCAGTTGAGCTACTTGAAGAATTTCGAAATCAATTACGTTGTCCTGTACATGTTTTAGCTATTCTTGAATAAAGTAAAAGGGACAGCGTGAAGGGCATTGCCTACTAAGTAAGAAAACAGCTTGTCCAACAAGTGCAGAGCAGTGGACTGTATCCATCGCAAGAGAGAGAACAGCTACCTTCTACCTTTAGAAGAAGCTGTTCTCTCTTTCTGTTCCCACTCAAAAAAAAGACCTCAGTTAGCGAAAACAAACTGAGGTAGCCTGTATTTACATTTATCCCTCCATAGGAGAGGTAGTACCTGAGGTTTGAGGTGTTGCCCCTGCTGGTTTTTCAACAGGAACTCTTTCTGCTGCTACGAAATCATCTGGTGCTTTTCGTTTTTTTAGGAAAAACAGCACCAATGGAATGCATAAAAGAATTGGCAACGCCGATACCATAAAAGTGTCGGCAATCCCTCTCGTGAAGGCTTCTTTCTGAATCAAACCTGCTAGTATGGCAGAGGCGCCTCCCATTGAAGTAGCGGAGTCTACCCCACTTTGTGCATATACCCCTGATAGCATGCTCAGCATTTGATTTGCTGTATCGTTTGTCACTTGCATATTTTCACTGATCCGCACGGCATGGAAGGTTTGCCGATTACTCATCAGTGCTGTCAAAATCGCAATAGCAAAGGAGCCCATCACTTGGCGAATCAGATTAGATAACGAAGAAGCACGACCAACCATAGATTTCTCGATGGCGTTCATCCCCACTGTTGAAAGTGGTGTCATACAGATCCCCATTCCCAAGCCCCTAATGGTTAATAACACATCAATCCAACGATGGGGAGTGTCCTGAGCTAAATTTTGAAGCTCGAAGGTGGTTATCCCCGCGAGAGTCAATCCAATCAATCCTAATGGAACAACACCGAATTTATCAAATAATTTACCGCCTAACGGCATCATTAACGCCATCGCAATTGACTGGGGCATCAATAGAATACCTGTCTGCATGGCAGATAAACCTTGGATATTCTGCATATACAACGGCATCATAAAAATACCACCGAACATTCCCATAGTAAGAAAACTAACAATCAATAAACTAAGTGAGAATGTTCCATTCTTTAAAATACGGAGCTCAATCAATGGCTGCTCCGTATTTAGCTCTACATAGACCAATAACGATAAGCTAGACACAGCCACAAATAATAGGCTAACGATGTACAATGATGTCCAACCCTCTGATTGTCCCTTTGATAAGGCTAGCAATAACGAAGCAAAACCAATGATAGATAAGATGGCCCCGGGAAAATCAAATTTCAAATCCTTTTTTAGTGGTGTTTCTTTTAAAATCATGCTACTCATAATTACCGCTATAACCCCTACTGGCACACCCATGAAGAAGAGAAACCGCCAGTTGAAATATTCAATGACGTATCCGCTTAACGTAGGACCGACAGCAGGAGCTACCATGGCTGAAATCCCCCATAAGCCAAGCGCTGTCCCGATTTGTTCCCGTGGCATAATCGTGTAGATGATAGACATCCCGATCGGCATAATGAAACCACCGCTTAACCCTTGCACCACTCTGAAAAAAATCATACTGCTATCATTCCATGAAAATCCACAAAACGTTGAGCTGATTGTAAAAAAAGCAAGTGAGGTTACGAATACCCGCTTATAACCAAACTTATCTCCAAGCGCCCCGCTCATGGGAATCACAACCGCGGAAGCAAGCATATACCCTGTCAGCACCCATTGAATAGTATCAGTGGTGGAACCAAATACAGCTACCAGCTTAGGCAGGGCAATGTTGATTAAGCTATTATTTAAGACGGCCACGAAAGTCCCCATTACAATAGCAGCCAACGCCAACCATTTATAAGAAGCGTTCTCCTTGTTGTTAGAAGCAGACAAATTGATCGCCTCCTAGTTTATTTGGACCTGACTACCATCATGTAGATCTTTAGCTGGTTGTGTAACAATCTGATCGTTAGCAGTCACACCTGATTTTGCATATAACCAATCAGAATTTTTCTCTGTTACTTCAACAGGAGTCATGTGAACGGTATTTCCATCTACTTTATAAACAAATTTTTTACCATCCTGATCGATGACAGAGCTTTTCGGAATCTCTACTCCTGTAGCTACTTGAGCATCTGTGCCAAAATAGACCTCAGCAATCATTCCAGCTAATAACGAACCGTCATTTTTCACTCTGATTTTAACAGGGAAAGTCGTACTGTTTGCATCAGATACAGGGCTGATAAAATCAATGGTTCCTACCATTTTCTTATCCTTATTTACTACAACCTGTACCGTCTGTCCCTTTTTCAAAGGATTTACTTGTTCTTGAGGAACACTCGCTTTTATCACTACTGTATCCATGTTGACGATGGTCATTAGCGGGATACTAGGCGCCGCCATTTCCCCCGGCTCGATATTGCGAATCGCAATCATTCCATCGATTGGCGATGTGATCGTTGCGTTAGATAATGTTGTCTTCGCTAAATCCAAACCTGCTTTTTGACGCGTTACATCCGCTTGCAGAGCTGTTATAGAATTGGAGGTTGCACCTGCTTTGGCTAAATCAAGCTGTGCTTTGGTTTGCTCATATCCTGATTTAGCTTGTTCTAATGCAAGCGATGCTTTATCTAATTCAGCTTGAGGCACAGCCCCTGTATCAAATAAAGCCTTCATGCGATCATAGGTTTTTTGAGCGACATCCCATCCCACTTTTGCTTGCTGTAAGGCGCTGTTTAGCCGCTCCAAATCCTGTTGACGTGCACCTGCCTTGGTATCATTTAATTTTGCTTGAGAGGCTACAATGCCAGCTTCAGCTTGTCGTACTTGTTGTACTAGCTCAGCGTTTTCAAGAGTTGCTAACACCGTTCCCTTTTTGACACGATCGCCCTCTTTTACGTTGACATTTGCTACTCGACCGGACAATTTGGAAACCACCTGAACCTGTTGATCGGGTACAATTTTGCCTGATGCCATCAAGCCAGAAGAATTCGTAGTAGATACAACTTTCATCGTTTGTACAATGGGAGCATTTGTTGTTTCATTGTCGCTATTGTTGCTACAGCCACCGAGCAACAAAGCCATTATGGCAAAAGTACCTGCTATCCCTTTTTGTCTTTTATTCATACTCTTCACCCTAATTCCCTTTCAAATGAATTTTAATCACAGCACTCATACCTGGTAAAATGCGGCTGTTTTGTTTATCGTTAATAGAAATTTTAATTGGTATTCGCTGTGTTACTTTTGTGAAGTTACCACTTGTGCTAGTTGCAGGCAACAAAGAGAACGTAGAGGCTGTCGCTGTTCCCAATTCGGAAACCTGTCCTCTAAATGTCTGACCTTTAAATGAATCTAAGGTGAATTCAACAGATTGCCCTACATGAATCCGACCTAAGTCTGTCTCTTCAATGTTAGCTGACACGTAGAGCTTGTTCATATCCACAATCGTTGCAACGGACTGACCAGGAGCTACCACTTCTCCACTTTTAGCCGTTACCTTTAACACTGTACCGGTAATCGGAGCACGCAAAGTAGCATTATCTAACATGTTGCCAGCGATATTTGTTGTATCCTGTTGACCCACAATTTGCTCTGCTATAACGCTTTGACCATCTGACAGGTCTAGCGAAGTTAATTTGCCAGATATCCGTGGCATTACACGATACGTATCACCCGCAACACGAGCATCTTCCGTAGTTATGTAATGGGTACCTTGGTACCAATAGTAATAACCGATTCCTCCACCTGCTACAACCATAAGCAGTAGTATGGTGGATAGAATAAATTTCTTTTTCATGTTCTCTCCTCAATCCTCTTCTCAAATTGTCTAATGAGCAGTTGTAGGGCATCGACGATTTTGTCTATCTCTTCTTCCGATAGGTCTTTTATGAGTTCTGTAAAATATTCCTTTTGCATCACCGGGATGGAATTAGCCATCTCCTCGAATTTGTTTGTGATGTGAATCCAGACTACGCGCCGATCAGCAGTATCCCGCACACGTTCGATGTACCCCTCCCTCTCTAAGCGATCGACTATCCCGGAAACTGTACTGCAAGAGAGATAGAGGTCCTTACTTAATTGGCCAATCGTCATAGGTCCATCCTTAATCTTGCGCATCACACTAATCTGAGGCATCGTAATTCCTACTTCGCTAAGCTCCTGTGTAATCATCATTCCAATGATTTTATTAAGTTGTCTTACCCCATCACGTATGATCAGCCCTTTAGGCACCTCATATCACCTCTTACATATATTCGCGATCGCTACTATTATTTCGCACTCAAAAATTTCGTACACGAAATAATATAGGGGAGAGAAAAAATTTATGCAAGAAATTTTTTAATAAAAATGCACTTTTCCTATCTGCAAAATAAAAAGACCCGAAAAATGGACCGTATGTTCATGGCCCATTCTTCGGGTTATAGCACTCTTTCTCTTGCTAGATATTTACGTGATTCTGAAATACCGGGGTGCTGTTTTACAATGATTAAAATATTTTCGATGAATAGATAATGCCCTTCCAGAAACTCCAAATCTCTTCGTTGGAACGAATCAACTTGTAAATACTGTTGCATCTCAAGCGTGTATTTTTCGAGCTTGTGTGCAAATTGATTGGCATTAAGCATCTGTTCTACTTCTGGGAATTCCGTTTTGAGCCTACGTATCTCTTCATATAATTTCGTGGCTTCACTGATTAGTTGATAGGCAGTTCGTTCTAAAGCAGCTACCGATGTTTGTTCTTCCTCACGCCGTGCTTGAAGCAAAGCAGACAGGTACGTAATAAAATGATAGATTGTTAAAAATAGAGGACCTAAAAAAAGAATGATCCCTGCTTTATATACATGCTGATTGGTTATATTGGTTACTAGTACAAACAAATGGTACAAAATAGCTCCCAACCACACATAGATAATCACTTGATGGTTAACCCCACCAGCTTCACCTTGTTTTGAAAAAACAAAGGTTAAGCCCAGCAGATAAAAAGCAAGTAATGTAAAGCTGGCGCTAAACAAAATCATTTCCATTTCTAACAGCCACGTTGCTTCAGCAGGTATGGTAACAAAAAATTCAACGGTTAAGACTATTAAGCTAAAGATGAAGCCCATAATCCAAAATCGGCTCACATCTCGATCAGCTCGGCGGCGCATTCGATGTCTTTCTGATCGGGAGTTTTTCATGCTTTTCACCTCACTCTACACCCGATACATTTCGCCATATTTCGTCAAAATCCTTTTCTGTAACAGAAAGAAGCCCTAGTCCCGTTACATAAATAGGAAAAGAGCTTCTCCGTTGCGTTATTTTACTTTGTCCAAGCGAAAAGACGCTTATTTGCCAAAGCGTTTACCAGGTCTGCTTGGTGCTTGTCCCGGACGACCAGCCGCTGACTGTCCTCCTGAACGAGGTTTTGCTTTACCTTTATTTGCTTTAGCAGTTTTCTTTGCTTCTTCACGCTTTTGACTACGGTCGTATTGTGTTTTCCACTCTTCCATTTCTTGCTTCAGCTTACGCTTATAACCAGGCTTTACCTTTTTATTTTTCACAAGAGCATTTTTAAGTGGAGCTTCTTTTTCTGCTTTTGCAATTTGCTGCTGTTTCTTCTTCTCGGTTTTGAGCTCAGTATAATGCTGCTCACGCTCTGCTGCACGTGCTTTGCGCCCTGCATCCAAGTGACGAGTATGCGTAAGTAATTTTTCTTCGATATCCGCCTTTGTTGCAGAACCAAAGCGAGCCATGACGCTTTTTTGGCGTGGAGTCACAAAAGAAATAGAATTTCCAAGCTGATTAGCGCGTCCCGTACGTCCAACACGGTGAATATAGCTTTCTACATCGCTTGGGATATCGTAGTTAAATACATGAGTAACCCCTTCGACATCAAGTCCGCGAGCCGCAATATCGGTAGCTACAAGGAACTGGAATTTCATATTCCGAAAATCCTTCATCAAGGTTTCGCGTTTCTTTTGAGACAAATCACCGTATAACGCCTTGGCATCATAGCCAGCCTCTTGTAAACGTGTTGTTAAGATCTTTACACGCTGTTGTGTGTTAGCAAAAATAATACCTAGGAATGGCTTAGTGACCTCAATGAGATCAAGAAGCGCATCGATTTTATCTGTTTGATTGATTACATAGTATTCTTGTGTGATATTAGCAACCGTTTTTTGCTTTGATTCAATTTTAATATGCGGCGGTTGCTTCATAAAACGTTGTCCCAGCTTCTTTACCATATCAGGCATAGTCGCCGAGAATAGCAATACCTGTCGGCTGCTTGGTGTGGAAACAATAATCTTTTCCACATCCTCTAAAAAGCCCATCTCTAGCATCTTGTCAGCCTCATCCAATACCAATGTATGAATGCGGCCAAAATGTAGTGTTTCACGACGCATATGATCAAGTACGCGTCCTGGAGTTCCTACTACGATATGAACAGTCCCTTTTAGCTTATTCATTTGACGTTCAATATCTGTACCGCCATGCAAGGATAACACACTCACATTCAGGTGTTTCCCCAGCTTCTCAATTTCACTAGCAATCTGAATAGAAAGCTCACGGGTTGGAGTAAGGATCAATGTCTGAATATCCTTTTTTCCTTCCTGTAGCTTTTGGAGGATCGGCAATACAAACGCTGCTGTTTTCCCAGTACCCGTTTGCGCTTGTCCGATGACATCCTTACCTTCTAAAATCAATGGAATCGCTTCTTCTTGAATAGCTGTCGGCTCTTTATAAAACAGGTCGGAAATCCCCTGCATAATCTCCGGTCGCAAACCAAATTGTTCGAACTTAGCCATCTCTTCACTTCCTTCTTAACGAAAACCGTACTGTCTGATCCAGTCTGTTGCCATTCTCTTTTGGATCTACCAGCCTATTCGCTCATGTTTGTCCTAGAAGACACTTTCTCTATAGTAATATAAGTATTTCCTAAAAGACAAGAAAGATATGGCTTAGTCTTTGGCTAATTCAAAAATTGCCTGTGCGTAGATTGCTGTCGCCTTCAATAAATCTTCCACTAACAGGTATTCATCTCGTTGATGAGCTGTATCTTGTCTCCCAGGAAATAGTGGACCGAAAGCAACGCCAACATCTAGGGCACGCCCGTATGTTCCCCCACCGATTGCTAACAATTCAGCCTTTTCACCGGTCTGCTCCGTATAGACGCGCTGTAAAGTTGTTACTAAAGGATGAGCCGGGTCTACACGATGCGGTTTTTTATGAGTAATGATTTCCAACAGATAACCATGCCCAGCTGCGACTTGTTCAAGTCTTGGCTTCCATTGTTCAAACAAAATAGAATGCGGATAACGAATGTTCAGATCAAAACGTACGTCCTCATCCGCTATATAGTGAAAAATTCCAGGATTCAACGTGAGTGCTCCCATCTCCTGGTCTTCTGCTTTAATTCCAAATGCCTCGCCATCATGCTGCTGGAACAAATAACTGGCTATAAAATCAACGAATGCTCGTCCCCGTACGTCCAAATCACATTTTTGTAGAAAGTGTGCCAGATAAGCTCCTGCATTTACCCCTTTCGCTGGGTCCATTCCATGAACAGAAACTCCCTGTAAATGAAATGCTATCCCTTTCTCTGTTTGTGTGAAATGACCTCGACACTGTTCTTTTTCCAAATAAAGTTGGTAGGCTTCTATCCATGCCGCGGCTTGTTCAGGCGAGCAGGCTAGCTCCGCTTCCGCTGTCTCTGGCACCATGTTCACACGCATTCCGGCATGGAAGGAGAGAAGCTTCGCGGTTCCTTCCTGACTACTAGTCATCTGAGCCAAATTCGTCAATTGTGCAAAGCTTTTATTCGTTTGGCGTAAAACTAGATGAGTTAATCCTTTTTCAGCATAAATGAGCGGGAAGTCAGCATCAGGAGTAAAGCCCATTGTCGGCATTTCCTCAGATTCAAAATAACGTTTTACGCAATCCCAGCCCGATTCTTCATCCGTACCAAAAATCAGTCGAACCCGTTTTTGAAGAGGCAGCTCAAGCTCCTTAATTATTTTGGCAGCAAAAATAGCCGCCATAGCAGGTCCTTTATCATCCAAAGCTCCACGTGCGATTATTTTTCCCTCAATGATCTCTGCTGCAAACGGAGGAATCGTCCAGCCATCCCCTGGAGGGACTACGTCTACGTGGCTTAAAACGCCAATGCATTCGTCACCCTGTCCAAACTCAGCATGGCCAGCGTAGCCATCAATATTTTTGATAGTCATACCTGCATCCTCACATGTTTGCAAAGCGAATTGCAGCGCTGCCTGAACTCCCTTGCCAAATGGAGCCCCTTCCCCAGCCGTATCTGGGTCCAGCACGCTATCGATCTGCAAAAAACGCTGTGTCGCAGCAATTAACTCGTCTTGTCGTTTTTCCACTTCCAGCTGCCAATTAATTGTGTTCATTTTCTTCCTCCTTGTCCTCTTGTAGTTCGATTGGCTTCTCATCAAAATAGACCGATTCAGTGTCCACGTCTAAATCAAGCTCCACAATGCTTAGTAATGGGTCAATCGGGGACTCCTTTTTCCTAGTAAATTCAATCTGGGCCTCCTTAACCTCATCACGAATTTTATTCATCTCGTTATCTAGCGTATAGGAAGCTTTGGCTGATTCAACCAGACGCAGCTTGATATCCTCTGGAATAATTCCTTCGTATTTATACTGTAAGGAATGTTCAATTGTGGCCCAAAAATTCATGCCCAGCGTTCGAATTTGTATTTCAACAGGTATGGTTTTTTGTCCGTCTATGGTCATGATCGGATACTCCACTGCTAGATGATAGCCGCGGTATCCCGTCTCTTTAGGCTGTGTCACATAATCCTTTTCCAGAAAAATCTTCATATCCCTGCGCTCGCGTAGCATATCTACGACAAACGATATATCATCAATAAACTGACAAATAATTCTTAATCCGGCAATGTCTCGAATTTCCCATGCAATATTATCATTGATGGGAAAATATAGGCGAGTCGCTTTGTTATAAATGCTATTAATTGATTTGACTCGACCGGTAACAAATTCAATCGGCGAGTGAACTTTCCGTTTTTTAAATTCATTACGAATATTTTTTAATTTAACCTTTAGTTCCTCTACAGCTTGCTCATAAGGCATTAGATACAAGTCCCAATCCATTTTTTGCACGTTTTTCCCTCCGACTTGGATTCCTTGTCCTTATATTTATTCAACAGGTAATAAGGAATATCCTGCTTTTGAAAGCCCTTACACAATTATGTAAACACATTGCATTCTTCACGCATAAACTGAGAGTGAAAAAGCGAGAAAAAGCTGCCACCATTAGGTCTGGCACATTCTTCCCGCTTTGCTCCTCATTTATTCATATTCAGTTGGCTCTAATATGCGTACCATAGCAATTTCATCACACATCGGTAATTTGGAGCAATTGATGCAATCCTTCCATACCTTTTGCGGCAAGGCCTCTTTTTGAACAATCTGAAAGCCGCATTTGTGAAAAAACTCAACCTGATACGTAAGGGACAGGACTCGCCGAATTCCTAATTTTCTCGCTTCTTCTACCAAAGCCAGCACAAGCTTCTTCCCAATCCCCATTCCCTGCGCTCGTTCAGCCATCGCAAGCGAACGAATCTCCGCTAAATCCTCCCATAAAATATGCAGGCCACCCATACCCATTACACCTTTCCCATCATGTACGATGATATAAGATTGCAGATGCTCACAAATGGACAGCTTCGTACGGGGGAGCATTAAGCCTTTTGCGGCAAAATGATTAATAATTTCCAACATTTGATCTACATCGTTTATAGTTGCCTGGCGAATTACCAGTGTACCTGTCATACTCATGGTTATATTCCTCCACTCGTAACGTATAAAAATACATAATTTATAATAAATATACATTCAAACTCTGCCAACGTAAAGTGTTTTTTGTTGAAATAATCGCACAATTTTCTTGACGATTTCCTAGTGAGTCAGCAAGATTATGATATACTTCTACCAGGAGGTGTTAGCTTGATTACTCGCAGAGAGCGAAAAAAGCGTGAAACAAAGGAACGTATTTTTAATGCCGCTATTAAATTGTTTAAAGAATATGGTTTTGAAGCGACCACAATTGATATGATCTCCGAGGAAGCGGATGTGGCGCGAGGGACCATTTTTTTACATTTCACCTCAAAAGAAGCGATTCTTGCCAATTGGGGCTATGAACGCTTACAGGAAATTGAAGATAGGCGCGAAGAATGGGATTTTGGAGATAGTTGTAAACAACGCGTCCTACGCATTTATAAAATCCTAAACGAAGTAAATATACAGAACTATGATTTTCTAAAAGTATTGATTGAATCCTCTATGAAGCATCGTAAGGTTCTGGAATCAGAAAAGAAAAATATGTACTTTGAGCTAAGAGAATTATTTGCTGATTTGATTGAAGATGCCCAAGAAAAAGGGAGACTGAAAAGTAAAATTAATCCATTAATTGCGGCCAATATGCTGGAAAACATCTATTACAATGCCTTGTATGATTGGGTACGTAGCGATGGTGGCTGGCCTTTGGAAGAGATCATGGAGGAAAAGGTCTCGATTGTATTTGAAGGACTTGATGTATCTACCCAATCATAAGAATAGCGATTTCTAGTGAACCGGTTACCTGAAGCCTTTTGGTAGCCGGTTTGTTTATGTTATTGATTTCTGTATCAAATAGGAGTCCACCCCCTTCCAATAGCTCCCTTGCTTAACGAACCATAAATATATTGACTTATCTTTCTTGTGCTACTACAATACAAAACAATATCTATATTAAAAAGCCTCTCAAGAAATGCCTTTACAACATTAAACATGATAGCCACGTATAATCATAGGAATATGGCCTATAAGTCTCTACCGGGTTACCGTAAATAGCCTGACTACGCGGATGATACAATAAGACTGCGAATGATCTAGCGGTTTATTTTGTTATACCTATAACAAATTCCCTGCATCCTTCACGTCTTATCACGTGCTTCTGTGTTCATAGAGCCCCAGGTCGATTCCTGGGGTTTTTCTCGTTATGTAAAAACTTTAATTACTAGAGGAGCGATTCAAATGAACATTCAACCTTCTGCCTTACAAAAGCGTATCCAAGCAGCCTCCAAACACACGAAAGCTGATTTGGTTATTAAAAATGGCAAAATCATAAATGTCTTCACTGGAGAAATTGTCGAGGCAGATGTCGCCATTACAGATGGTATGATCATTGGAATCGGAGCCTATGAAGGTAAGGATGTCTGGGATGCTAAAGGTAAATATATCGCTCCAGGCTTCATAGACGGGCATGTTCACATTGAATCATCTATGGTAACACCTGCTCAATTTGCCGAAATTGTCCTCCCTCATGGAGTAACTACTGTAGTCTGCGATCCTCATGAGATTGCCAATGTATCAGGTGCCGCTGGTATTCAATACATGCTAGATTCATCAGAAGGGCTTGACCTTGATGTATATGTGATGCTCCCTTCATGTGTACCTGCTACTTCCTTTGAACACTCGGGTGCGAAGCTGTATGCCAAGGATCTTGCTTCCTTTTATCATCATCCCCGTGTGCTTGGCCTAGCTGAGGTCATGGACTATCCTGCTGTCATGAGCGGCAATGAAGATATGGTTCAAAAAATCGCTGATGCTAGACAACGTGGTAAAAAACTGGACGGACATCTCGCTGGACTTTCCAAAGATGCCATTAACGTATACATGACAGCGGGAATCCGCACAGATCATGAAGCGGTGTCCTTGCAAGATGCCAAGGAGCGTCTTCAATTAGGAATGTACCTACTCATTCGCGAGGGATCGGCTGCCAAAGACTTGAAGAATCTTATTTCGATCGTAAATGAACGTACAGCAGCACGTTGTCTGTTCTGTACTGACGATAAGCATTTAGATGATCTATTTAAAGAAGGCAGCATAGATTACAGCATACGTCTCGCTATTCAATGCGGTGTTGATCCAATTACGGCAATTCGCATGGCTACACTTACCGCTGCTGAATGCTACGGTCTTGCAGAAAAAGGCGCTGTTGCTCCCGGCTATATAGCCGATCTAGTTATCATGGACAATTTAGAACAAGTTCGTATCACCGATGTTTGGAAAAATGGTAAGCAGGTTGCTAAAAACGGTCGCTACGAAGGAAATATCACTTCTCCAGCAAATGTACCACCTACGATCACCAACAGCGTACGTATCAAACCGGTGACAAAACATGAGCTTCAACTACCTATTACTAGGAAGAAAGCACATATAATTGGTGTCATTCCTAATAGCATTGTAACCGAGCATCTGATTGAAGACGTAGACATTTCCAACGGATTTTTCCAGCCCTCCATCGACCGTGATCTGGCTAAAATGGCTGTAGTGGAGCGCCATCACCAAACAGGTCATATCGGAGTAGGAATTGTAAAGGGCTTTGGCTTACGCTCAGGTGCAATGGCTACTACGATTGCACATGATTCCCATAATATTATTACTGTCGGAACTAACGATGAGGACATGCTGATTGCAATTCAAACACTAGAAGAGATGCAGGGTGGGCTTGTCATTGTTGAAAACGGAAAGGTATTAGCTTCCCTCTCGCTAGAAATTGCTGGTCTAATGACAAGACGTCCAGCAGAACGTGTGATGGCAGAACTCCACCAGTTAGACCAAGCGCTACTTCGTATTGGAGCATCTCAGGAATTCTCTCAATTCCTGACGCTTTCCTTTCTAGCTCTCCCCGTCATCCCTGCATTGAAGCTGACTGACATGGGACTTTTTGATGTGAAGCAATTTTTACACATGAACGTATCTGCCGATGAACGTGAATTAGTGATGAAGTAAAAATAAGTAGGCTAAATAGATAAGGAACAATAGGTGTTTACGAACCGCCGTTGTTCCTTTTTTACTATCTACCATCAATACACTAAGTTTACCACAAATTACAAACAAAAAAGTGAATAAAATGTAAATTTATGTTATATTTTGCCGAATGAATGAGTAGAGATCATCATCACGCGCAGTAACAACGACCAATTTCTTCTTCAGCACATCTTTTTCTTGCGACTCATCCTATCTTCTCCTATGATGGAGGGTAGAGATTTTTTCTAGATTGCTAGATTTGTGCCTGTCTAAGCCTTATGAGAACATGGGAAAAATAAATCTAATCCCTATTGAAGAAACGATAATATCGCAGACTCAAAGACATTTGCCTTACGATCGAAAAGCAAATGTCTGTTTTTTACTACATGCTTTGTTTTGCTATTCTCAATTGCTCTTTTCGTATTTTTCATTCTATGAAAAAGAGCGTCATATTTGTTTGGAGGGTTACCATTCGTGAAGAATCAAATCAGACGAGAAGATATTGAATTGCTAGCACCGGCAGGTAATTGGGATTGCCTAAAAGCCGCTGTTGCCAACGGAGCAAATGCCATCTTTTTTGGTGTAGAGAAGTTTAATGCTCGCGCTCGTGCCGAAAACTTTCAAATGAAAGAACTGCCTGAGATTATGGCTTACCTGCATATGTACGGGGTGAAGGGCTTCCTTACCTTTAACATTCTTGTCTTTGAAAATGAATTAGAAGATGCAAAAGAGTTAATTGATGCCTGTATTGAAGCTGGTGTAGACGCAGTAATTGTACAGGATTTAGGCTTGGTCAAGCTAATCCGTGAAATCAGCCCCGACTTCCCTATTCACGGTTCTACCCAAATGACCATCACCTCTCCAGAAGCGGTCGAATTTACTAAACCATATAACATGGAACGAGTCGTATTAGGTCGTGAAAACTCATTAAAAGAAATCAGGAAAATCGGTGAAAAGGCAAAATTACCGATGGAAGTATTCGTTCATGGAGCCCTCTGTGTTTCCTATTCTGGTCAATGCCTTACCTCAGAAATGTGGGGCGGTCGCTCTGCCAACCGTGGTGAATGCGCACAGGCCTGTCGTCTGCCCTATGATTTAATGGTAGATGGAATCCAAAAAGAGATGGGTAATATCGCTTATTTACTCTCTCCAAAAGATTTGGCTGCGATTGATATCATGCCAGAATTAATTGAGGCAGGAGTCACTTCCTTTAAAATTGAAGGACGTTTAAAAACACCAGAATACGTAGCCAACGTAGTTAGCAAGTATCGAGCAGCTATTGATCGATATTTTGCTGGAGATAACGCTAAGCCAAGCAAGGAAGAAATTCGTGAGCTACAACAAAGCTTTTCCCGCGGATTTACTCATGGTTTTCTTGAGGGAACAAATAACCGCCTCTTATTAGACGGTAGCTTCCCGAAAAGCCGCGGTGTCTACCTTGGTACTGTAAAGAAGGTGCTAAAGCACGCTCTCTTAGTAGAAGTTACTTCTCCATTAAAACGTGGAGATGGTATCGTATTTGATGCAGGTGATCCGACTCAGAAAGAAGAAGGCGGTCGTGTTTACGATATTTTAGTGCATGGTGACAAAGTAGAAGGTCAGGTGCAGGAAGGTTTATATGAAATTGTCATGGGTCGAAACGATGTAAAGCTAGGTCGTATCCATGTAGGTGATCGTGTGTGGAAAACGAATGATCCTGAATTAAACAAGCAGCTGCGTAAAACCTTTGAAACCGAAAAGCCTTATACAACCTTCCCAGTAGCCCTGCATGTTTCTGGACGCGTAGGAGAGCCACTACAAACCGTGTGGATCGATGAGCAGGCTAATCATGCGGTAACGATTGCTTCTGCAATGCCTTTAGAGCAAGCGATGAAGCGACCAATGACCCATGCCTCCTTATATGATCAATTTAGCAGACTTGGAGGAACCTTGTTCCATCTGCCAGAGGATCGTCTCTCCTTAGACTTGGAGGGTGAGGTAATCATTCCTGTCAGTGAGTTGAATCGGATGCGTCGTGAAGCAAGCGAGCAACTGCTTTATCTTCGCCGTAAACCGCCTGTTTATCAAAAAAATCCAGTAGACGTGTATGCTAGTGTGGCCAAAAATAAACCAGTGGAAAATCCCCTACTAACTGTGCTTTGTCGTTCCTTGGAACAGATAGAAGCGGCTGCAAAAACCGATGTTGACTTTATTTATGCAGATTTCGAATTTGTAAAGCAATATCCGCAAGCAGTTAAACTAGCACATCAGTACGGAAAAAAAATTGGACTTGCTACTATGCGTATTCATATGCCGGATGAAAATGGCGTACTGGCTCTCATTGCAAAAAGTAAGCCGGATGCTATCCTAGTCCGTAACACAGGGGCATTGTACTACTATCTCTCACGCCGTGATGAAATAAAAATTCCGTTAATCGGTGACTTCTCTTTAAATATTGCTAATCATAAAGCTGTTGAATTATTCATGGGCTATGGTCTTGAGCGCGTCACACCATCCTATGACTTAAATATTCAACAGATGGTCGACATGCTTGAACATGCAGATGCCGCTCCGTTAGAATTAGTTATTCATCAGCATTTGCCAATGTTCCATACCGAGCATTGCATCTATTGTACATTCATGAGTGAAGGGACAGATCACACGAATTGTGGTACTCCTTGTGAAACATCACGTGCTTCCCTGCGAGATCGCGTAGGCTTCTCTCATCCAGTCCGTGTAGATACCGGTTGCCGTAATACGGTTTATAATGCGATTGACCAATCTGGTGCCGAATATTTGTCAGAATTTAAGCGATTAGGAGTAGGGGCATACCGCATAGAATTTTTAGAGGAAGAACCTTCTCGCGTACAAGAAGTGATTCACTTATATCGCAAAGCTCTACGCGGAGAGATTTCTGGCACAAAGGTTTGGAAGGCGTTAAAAGCAACCAATCAGCTTGGTGTAACACGCGGACAACTAACCAAATAGACAAAAAAGTTGAAAACAAAGGAGAGTAGATCATGGCCAATTTGCAAGAAGCAACGTTAGAAAACCTGACTGTTATTATCGAGGGAATTAAAAGCAAGCTAAACATGGCAAATACCCAAGTAATGCGCCCAGAGGATTTTAAAATGGATAGCTATGAGGACCTGTTATATCTATATAACATGGTGCAAAAGAAAACCAGCTTTAGCGTGAATGAAATGACCGCGATTGTTGAAGAGTTAGGTAGCATGCGTAAAACAGATTAGAATGCAGTAAACTAGTGCCGAAACGGCATGAGAACAAAAAGGACCACGTCCCCTAGAGATGTGGTCCTTTTCTGTTAGAAGCATTTAGACATATTCGTCAAACCATCCAGCAATCGCTTGTAGCCGGATAATTCTATGCCCAGGGTCACCGCTTCGCGACAATTCGTGTGTTGCATCTGGAAAACGCATAAGACGTACAGAAGCTTTATTATGCTGTTTAATAGCAGTAAAAAATTGTTCTGCCTGTTCAATGGGGCATCGATAATCACGTTCACCATGTAAAATGAGCAAGGGTGTTTCAACGTTTTGAGCGTAGCGTAACGGAGAATGCTGCCAGAGCCTATCTGGATCCGTAACCAAATCACCATGAATTTCCCATTTCGCAAAATAATAGCCTATGTCACTTACTCCAGCAAAGCTGATCCAGTTCGAAATAGAGCGCTGGGTCACCGCCGCTTTGAACCGTTTATTCTGTGTAACAATCCAATTCGTCATAAAACCACCGTAGCTCCCACCGGTTACTCCCATCCGCTGCTCATCTAAATAATCGTAATGGGTTACTACATAAGTAACCCCCTTCATCAGGTCTTGATAATCTTTTCCTCCATAGTCGCCACGAACTGCGTTGACAAACTTTTGACCGTATCCATGGCTCCCGCGTGGATTCGTGTACAAAATAGCATAACCCTTAGCCGCTAAAAAGTGCAGCTCGTGAAAAAATGTATAGCCGTACATTGTATGTGGTCCGCCATGAACTTGCAGGATCAGCGGATAGGTTTTACCTGTTTGATAAAAAGACGGCTTTAGTAGCCACCCCTGTAACTTCCATCCGTCTTCGGTTTGGTAGGTAATCATCTCAGGGCTGGATAGCTCCACTTCTTTTAACCATTGATTACTTGTTGTTAGCCGTTTGCTCTTTCCTTTTTTTATATCAATGAAAAACAAATCCCCAGGAGTCAATGGATCGCTTATTGCCACGACAGCCTTACCGCTCATAGGATGGAGAGTCCATCCATATACATGGTGCTCTCCACTTACAATCGGAATGTTCTCTCCCGTGACGGAGATATAATGAAAATTCACTCTACCTTGCTTTGAAACCGTGATATAGTTGCCCTGACCATCTGCACTCCAGACAGCACCTGGATGAACGTGCCTACTGCGCATATCTCCAACCATTGCATCTGAAAAATGTACATCCCACTTTTCTGTCAAACAGCACCGATTCCCTGTATCTACTTGAAAATGCCACACATGCATTAATTTTTCCTGTTCAAATTTCCGCTCGTAGCCTACACACGCGATCGTTTTGCCGTCTGGCGACCAGGTCGGATACATGAACGTTCCCGTTGAACCAGACAAATTACTCCAAGAGCCATCTTCTACTGAATGTAGCCATAAATCGCAGGTTGGATAAAATCGTTCACTTTTGCGCTCTATCACACAACATACTATCTGCTTGCCATCCGGTGACCAGGCGGCCATCGAATGGTCCTGCTCTTCAGTCGTGATTTGATGCAATTGACCACTGATTCGATCGCAAACTACAAGTTGACTGTACTTTCCATCCCAAAAACCAGCGTCATCAGATTTATAACGAATATAATCCACCTGTAAAACTGGCTTTCCATGTAACGCAGGTAACGGGCTGATTATGCAATCCTTCTGGTCAGGCTTGCTGTTGCTTTCTTTGTCTTTATCCGATGCCGATGATAAGACAGGTATATTTGTTGTTTTAGCATGCAAAGAGCTGCGTGGTGAATCCTCAGGAGCTGTCGTTTCCTGTTCCTGCGTTTCATGTAGCGTTTCATTTGGAGATAATCTTACTTGAACTAGCAGTTTTTCACTATTTGGTGACCAAACCGGCTTTGCTGCACCATGTCTGTTCGTTGTTAGCTGGCGAGCTTCTCCTCCCTTAACAGAAAGGAGCCAAACCTGTGTATCTCCAGAACGATCTGACTCAAATGCAAGCCAATTGCCATCTGGTGACCACCTGGGATGAGAATTCCGGTGGTTACCATACGTCCACTGCTGTTCCCAAGAGTCTACTAGAGAACGGATAAACAAGTTAGAAATATACTTTCCGCTAGAATCAATCGTTCTTTTTATGTATACGACTTTATTCCCATCAGGAGATATTTGCGGGTCCTCCAACCATTCAAAACGTAACAAATCTTCCGCAGTCATCTTTCGTTTTCTGGTCACCATAGTCATTCCCCCTCATGTCCATCTGTAGCTACACACCACACATGTACTTTCACGTATGTTACTAAAAAAAGACACGACTTACCTAAAAGCAATAGGTCGTGTCTTGGATGGATGTTTAATGATTAACAATGCCTACTCGTACCTCTTCCTGCTCTAGCTCCAGAGCCTCTGCCCCTTGTTTCCACAGTAGATATCGAATACTATCTGTAAGTGCCTCCCAGCTAGCCTCAATCACGTTCGTTGATACTCCCACTGTACTCCAGTTCTCCCCCTGATGAGTGGATTCAATTAGCACACGCACTTTAGCTGATGTCGCTTCACTCTCATCTAGTACACGTACCTTATAATCCTTTACATGCATGTGACTAAGAGTTGGGAAGTGCTGCTCTAATGCCTTTCGTAATGCATTGTCTAGCGCATTGACCGGCCCATTTCCTTCTGCTACCGTATGTACGGTTTGACCACTGATCTTACACTTCACCATCGCTTCAGAGACAATGGATTTATCCGGCTTTTTTTCCATAAATACTTTAAAGGATTCTAACTGGAATAGCTCAGATTCTTCCCCCGATTCCTGTAAGAGCATGAGGGTAAGAGAAGCTTCTGCGCCCTCGTATTGGTAACCAGCATACTCTTTATCCTTCAGACGCTGTACCACTTCTTTTGACACTGATTTTTCTCCATGAAAATGTAATTGTAATTCTTCTGCCTTTGCTACTAAATTACTCTGTCCGGATAGCTCCGAAACAAGAATTCGTCTGCGATTCCCGATAACTTCCGGTTCAATATGCTCATAAGTAGCTGTGTTTTTCATAACGGCACTCACATGGATGCCGCCTTTGTGAGCAAAAGCACTATTACCTACAAATGGTTGATTAACTGCCAACGTAATGTTAGCTATTTCAGCAACATAGCGAGAAAGACTGGTTAGCTGCTTTAAACGATCATCAGATACACAATGATAGCCTAATTTCACCTGTAGATTGGCAATAGCAGAAACTAAGTTTACATTTCCACATCGTTCACCAATCCCATTTATCGTTCCTTGAACCTGCTCTGCACCAGCTTGAACCGCTGCAATCACATTGGCCACAGCCAACTCACAATCGTTGTGAGGATGAATGCCAATCGGTTTCCTACAGGCTTCCTTTATCTGGATAACAATCTCTTTCATTTCGTGAGGAAGCGTACCGCCATTCGTATCACATAAAACGATCCAGTCTGCACCAGCTTTTTCTGCTGCTTGTAATACATCCAATGCATATAGAGGATTCGCTTTGTATCCATCAAAAAAATGCTCTGCTAAAAACATGACTTCAAGCCCATTTTCATGTAAATATTTTACGGAATCATAAATCATACGCCGATTTTCGGCTAGCGTAGTTTTTAGTGCGTCAGATACATGTAAATCCCAAGCTTTTCCGAAAATGGAAGCTACAGATACACCACTTTCCAGAATTGCGCGTAAATTATCATCCTGAGAAGCTTGAAGATTAGGTCGACAGGTGCTGCCAAAGGCTGTTAATCTCGAATGCTCTAGCCCTATCTCTTTCATTCTTTTGAAAAAAGCCATATCCTTAGGATTGCTCCCCGGCCAACCGCCTTCAATATAATCGACTCCAAACTGATCTAGACGTACAGCGATTTTAACCTTATCCTCCACAGATAGACTGATGCCCTCTCCCTGGGTACCGTCCCGTAAGGTTGTATCGTACAGATAGATTTTTTTTCCCTTCATTCTGATCCCTCTCCATCATCCGTCTTTTTATTTTGATTTTTTAGAAAAATCATTCTCCAATCCAAGCCCTCTATTTTGCCTATCAGTATATCATAAGCAAAAGAGCGAAAAAAAGGCATTTATCGGAAAAACAATCGACATTTGAATGAATCGAGCAAGATTTTTAAAAATGAAAGGGAATGGCAGGGGAAATCGAAAACAATACATGTAACGCTGACTTCCCCCACTACTTCATTACGGTTGAGTATTTTGTAGGACAAATTGGGCAGTAACTTCAATCGCCTCTTCCAATTCCGCACTCGTTCCCATAAACGGATGTCTTGTATTCATTACATGGTCCGCTTCGCCAATCCAGTGCAACATGGCTTGCGGATAGGCTTCTTTCAATCGTTTAGCGCCTTGTACCAGGCGGCCAAAATCCTTCTCACCTTGTACAATCAAGAGAGGTTTATCAAGCTGGGACACTTTTTTCACCAAATCATAAGCCTCTGCATTTTGATCGACATCCTCAATCACCTCAGGCGTAATTGGCATTTTTTGTCCAGTTCGCCCGTTTATCATATAAGCTATGCCGTTCTCCTTTACTTCTTGACGTACATTTTCATCAAATAAATTGACGTTGGCTATGCCGTTCCAGGTAATAATTCCCTTGATAGCTGGATGATCCGCTCCAAATAAAACAGAATCACCGCCGCCCTTGCTATGCCCCATTACAAAAATGTGTTCAGTATCAAAATGCTCTGCCAAAGGTAGCTCACGGTCTAATATCGCCCTCATGAGTACATGCAAATCAGCGAGCTCACGTGCATACGTATTGATTCCGAATTTTTCTAGCTCATCGAATTCAGTCAGGCTCGCCCCAACTCCATTTGCTGAAAAATTAAAGCGGATGACTGTCATATTTTTTGCGGCTAGGGTATCTGCTACATAAGGGAAGCTACCCCAATCCTTAAAGCCTTTAAATCCGTGGCAAAAAATCAGGACAGGCTGTTTCTCTCCTGGACCCGCTGTAGTATGCACATCTCCGCGTATCACAAAAGAATCTTCAAGAGGCAACACAAAAGCTTGTTGCATAATAAATTCCCCCCACCATTTTGTTATAGATCAATATTCTTTCATCCTAGCCCAATTATGCCTGATGATTATGTAAAAAAGCTAATGCTGCCCGCCCCAATACTTCAGCGGCAACTAGCATGGCTCTCTCATCAATATCAAAACGTGGATGATGGTGAGGATAACAAGCACCAATCTCTTCATTCCTTGCTCCAATAAAAACGAAAGCCCCTGGAGCCTTTTGTAAATAGTATGAAAAATCCTCTCCGCCCATGGTCGGCTTTAACGGGATAAGTCCCTCTTCCCCAACCGCTGATATAGCCGCTTGACGTACCATTTCTGCTTCCGCTACTGTGTTGATAACGGCAGGATAGCCTCTGTCATAATCTAAAACAGCGGTTCCTCCCATCATAGTAGCTGTACCTTCCACGATTTCTTTTAATCGCCGTTCACTCAAATCACGGATTTCTGGCAAGAACGTACGTAGAGTTCCAGTCATTTTGCAAGAGTCAGCGATCACATTAAAGTTATCTCCAGCGTTGAAGGTTCCAATCGTCACAACAACACTCTCCAATGGGTCCACATTACGGCTAGCAATCGTTTGAATGTTATTGACAATCTGTGAGCCGATTACTATAGAATCCACTGTTTGATGTGGAATGGCACCATGCCCACCCCTGCCCTGAATTTTAATAGTAAAATCATCAGCATTAGCCATTACTGGACCTGGTGCAATCCCTACACTGCCATATGGAAAATCAGCCCAGAGATGCGCTCCAAATACTGCATCTACTCCGTCCATAGCTCCATCCTGCACCATATAGGTTGCTCCACCTGGGTTCTCTTCCTCAGCAAATTGAAACAAGAATACGATAGTACCAGGAATCTCTTCACGATGCTGTGCTAAAACACTAGCAAGCCCTAATAAGCCTGCCGTATGACCATCATGCCCACATGCATGCATGACACCTGGAATCTTGGATTTATATTCGACATCTTTTTGATCCTGAATTGGCAATGCATCAAAATCAGCGCGAATCGCAACCGTTTTTCCTGGCTTTCCTCCAATCAGAGCTCCCACGACACCACGGCCGCCCACTTTTTCACGTACTTGGTCTAGGCCCATTTCTCGTAAGATGCTGGCAATCATCGCAGGTGTGTTCTCTTCCTTAAATGACAGCTCAGGGTATTGATGGAAGTGACGGCGCCACTCCACCATTTGAGTAAAGCATTCCTTCAAATATGCACCTAAGGGCATTCCAACTTGACTGGTCATAGCAATTACTCCTCTTTTGTCTCTTTTTTCTGATGATAACAAACCAATGAGCAATACGAAAGTCTTATCAAAAAGTAAAACGACCACTTAAGCCCCGAAAGGCAAAAGTAGTCGTGATTTATGTGTAACATTATGGATTCACTTTTTCAACGTTGGCTGCTTGTGGACCACGCTGCCCCTCCACAATATCAAATGTTACTTGTTCACCCTGCTCCAGATTACGGAGCCCTGTACCATTAATGCCGGTATAGTGAACGAAAATATCCGTACCGTCTTCCCTTTCAATAAACCCATACCCTTTTTCCTTGTTAAACCATTTTACTTTTCCTTGCATTCAAAAATGCCTCCCTTACCATCAATCAGTAAAGCAACAAATGCTTTCTTGGCATGTTATGCAGGGATCTTCCCAAATGCTTGCGGGAAAGTAGGAAAATTTCATCTGTCTTTCTAAGAAACAGTATTCTTTTTAGCTTGTTCTTATAAGCCTTTGTAAGAACAAGCCAACTAGCTTACAGACTCTGTTGAAATGCTAAGAAGCTCTGCCTGTACAGCTTGAAGCTTGGCTATATCAATATTACTATCTAGCGCTGCCAGCAAACCGTTCACGTATTCATCCACTTGCTCTTCCACTTTGGCCTGCTCCTTTTGCCACATATCCGCTACCGCTTTTGTGAACACGCCCTCTAAAATCTGGTTTCCCCAAGCAAGCTGCTGATCTATTGGTTCCTGCAATAATTTTTCTATGATTTCTCGCATTTTGGTTTTGCCTTCCCCTTCAAAGAAATCACGTGGGTTTTTAAAAGCTTGTAAGGCAGGTTGAAAGTATTGAGTGGATATTTCTTTCAGTTGCTCAGGTACTGCTGGTGTTTCAATCTGTTGTTGGGTATACGGAGCAAGTAACAAGCTGTGAAAGGTTTCCTTCACATCGTGCTGCCAAGCCTGTACGCGTTTATTTCCTTCCTTATGCAATACCTTTTCTAATCGTAGAGAGGTAGCTCGCATCTCTTGTGCTAAATCATACCCAATCGAACGCAGCAAATCATCCAAGCATGCTTGAGCCGTTTTCTTCAGATTACGACCATCGTCTTTTAAGACCGAGGGATTAAATGCTTGACTAAATAACTCCGACAACCGTAAAAATAGTCGTTGCTTCACATAATATAAAAGTTCAACTCGCTCCTGTTCCATAAAACGAGTAACTGAGCTTATTTGAGCTGCCTGCACGCGTTGGATTACAGTCGCTCTTTCCTCTTCAAGATGTGCGCGTCTCTCTTCTCTGACTGTCTCTCCTTGTTGCGACAGGTCTAGAAACTCTGCTAAGATCGTGCGAGCGCGGTTAATCTCACCCTCTGCTGCGGCTACAGCCATATGAGCTAGACCTTCTATTGTAAAGTGTAAGAAATCCTGTTCAAATTTATCCAAGCCTGATAATTTCAATCCTTCATGAAAATCAGGCAGTGGTTCACTTTCGTTAACGCTGACACGCTGTCGATAAATTTTCTCAGAAGAGGAGGTGAGCTTCCCGTTTTTATGCAGGTGTGCAAGCAATGCTGTCTGGCTCGATACCGGATAAATTCGCGGATGTCGAATGCCACAGGATAACAGGTTTTTCTCCACATGTGTAAGAACGTCTTGTAATTCATCATCATTTTGTGCTAAATCAGCCGCGTTGACAATAAAGAACATTTTATCCAACTCAAACGTATCCTTTACACGACCCATTTGTAGTAAAAATTCTCGATCAGCTTGGGCAAACGCATGATTATAATAAGTCACAAATAAAATTACATCTGCATTTTTTAAATATTCAAAAGCCACTCCTGTGTGTCTGGCATTGATAGAATCAGCTCCTGGTGTGTCTACTAATACCATTCCCTGCTCCGTCAGCGGACACGTGTAATACAGCTCAATATAATCGGCAAAGCATGCTTTTTCCTCTTTAGCAACAAACTTTTTAAACTCTTTTTCATCTACCAAAAGCTCCTGACCGAGATGCTTTTCAATCTCTGGCAGCCCTTTTATTACTGCCTTTAAAAAGGTGTAATGAGGCTTGGCATTTGGAGCGATGTCTGATATGTCAATGGAAGACACCGCCTCACATCCACTAGTCAAGTCATGCGCCTGCTTACCAAACACCTCTAACGAGCGTAGAACATCCTGCTCGATCGATTCATGTGATTTTAGTACAACACGTACAGTTCCATGTGGATATTCATCGGTTGGTGGCATTATTTTATTAATGGCTGCCGTAGTAGGGTTAGGAGAGACGGGCAGGACCATATCTCCCATTAATGCATTTGCAAAAGATGATTTTCCCGCACTAAACGCACCGAATAAAGCAACAGTAAATCGATTTTCCTCCATACGCTGCGCACGCTCTGTCATTGCTTGGGCTTGTTGCTTTAACCCAGTAATCTGATTGATTAACTCGCTTGCGTGACGTAGCTTGCCTGCACTTGTACGTAACATCTGTTTTACTTGATTCATAATGGTCTCCTTTATATGTCTCCTGCTAACAACGATGTTAGTTTTTGTTTTGTGTTCGTTTCCTGATCGAGATAAGTCTTCTGCTGCTTAAACGCTTGTTCTAATTTTCTTAATTCAACCAGACGTTCTTTTACCTTGTTTTCTTCAGTGATCGCTTGTTCAGCCAATTTTGAATTTAATTGATCTATGAATGATAGGCCTTGTTTTCGATACTTTGCTTTAATGCTATCAGAAATATCCTGACAATAATTCATGACATACTCACTAGTTCCTGCTCCTTCTTTGACTAGAGAAGCAAGCCACTCGGCGGTAAGCTCGATCTGATTAGCGTGAACAGCTTTATTGTAAGCCTCATCACGAATGTTATAACGATCAGCAAAGGCTAACAGTAGTTGTTTATAGTGGAAGTCGAGATTACCGGCTACTTTTTCTGTTACGTCATTCAGCAACGTTTGTAGCCTTGCTTGTCGCTCTTCTTCCGTCTTTTTAGCTGTAAACAAGAACCCTACCTTAAAGCCCGGCTTGCGCGTTTCTACGTAAGCTTCAGCGGCCTGATTTGTACTATAGTAGGTTAAGCGAGCGTTTTGCAATAAGCTTGTAAGCTCCTTTTCCATTTCGTTATAGGCTTGTTGGTTATTTTGCTGTAAGTGAGACCATTCTTTTTCAGTCAAAGCTAGTAATTGCATCAGGCTCTCTTCATTTGTTACATCGTATCCTTTTTCCTGTAGAGCTGATAAGCCATTATCTATTTGCTCCATTACTTCTTCAAGCTGGGTCTGGTTAGCACGGCGTAAAAAGCGAATATGCTCCTCAATCAAGGCAAGAGACGCATGTAGGATACTGTCTGCTAGCAATTCTGTACGGTGGTGATATAAGCTAATCAATTTTTCACGGAATTCCTCATATTGATTTTCTGGATGCTCTGGTTCAGCTAGAGTGGTATAGAAGATCCCGTTTGGTTTGATATTCCAAGTGGCAAATGCCTCTTCTACACTCTCCTTGTAATCATCAAAATCCAATTCAAAATCAACGTGCTTATCAATCATATTAATGACAAGATAGACAGGCTTCTTACGATCTGTAAGCATTTTGGTAAAATTAAAGTTTTCTTCTGCCTGCACATGGTTGTAATCCATCATATATATCACTGCATCTGCCAAGTGCAAAGCAGATTCTGTCGCTACTTTATGTGCGGCATCTGTGGAATCTATTCCCGGTGTATCCAATAAGCTTGATTTCTCATCAAGAAACAGTCCTGGATAGCATATTTCTACCCATTCTACTTGGTCACCATCTACAGCAAACTTTTTTAATTCCTCCAAGTTCGTTTGTGGATCGAAATGAAGAACTCCGCTCTGACGCGTATATACATTAGCAGCAGGCTGTCCACCACGAATCTTTACTACATTTGCACTTGTTGGAATTGGATTCGAAGGTAATAGCTCCTGTCCAAGTATGGTGTTAATCATTGTAGATTTTCCAGCAGAGAAGTGTCCACAAAAAGCAATGCTCATCTCTTCAGCATTTCCTTTTGTCACAAGCTGTTCTATTTTAAGTGCTTGCGACTCATCACCATGTTGGCGCATGAGCAGTGCCACATGACCTAGCTGCTCCACTCGTTGTTGTAGTGCTTTCTTATTTTTTTGTTTCATCTCTTCTGTATATCCAATCACGTGTAATCACTCCATCTTAATGACTCTACCATGACCGAATGTACCATACTACTACCTCAGGTTCAATCTATATGTGCGAATATTTTCATAAGTATACAGTTGGCATAAAAGGAAAAAACCCCGAGACAGATGATAACATCGTCTCGAGGCTTTGATTATGTATGGTGCCGGTAGAGGGACTTGAACCCCCACGGTTTCCCTCACGATTTTGAGTCGCGCGCGTCTGCCAATTCCGCCATACCGGCATATTTAAATGGTCGGGAAGACAGGATTCGAACCTGCGACACCTTGGTCCCAAACCAAGTACTCTACCAAGCTGAGCTACTTCCCGTTATAATGATGGCGTGCCCTGAGAGATTCGAACTCCCGACCTTTTGATTCGTAGTCAAACGCTCTATCCAGCTGAGCTAAGGGCACAAAAAGAAAGAATTGTTCTTTCAAAACTAGATAATGAAGTCAGCATAAAGGCAATGTGGATAAGTCCTCGACCGATTAGTATTCGTCAGCTCCATGCATTACTGCACTTCCACACCGAACCTATCAACCTCA
>NZ_JAPTNK010000018.1:0-96159 GCF_026891775.1 Brevibacillus halotolerans | reverse complement strand
TCTCTTACTATAACTCAATTCGCATTCAAACAAAACTAAACAACCAGTCACCGGTTGAATTCCGACGACTGGCTGCTTAAACTTGTAAGGTGTTTTGATCCCTGTCCTACAAACGGGGGTCAGTCCCAAGGATTCTCAGCAGGTGTTTTTTTGGTTAGTTATACGGACTCATATCCAAATCCTTCTTCCCCATACACTGGTCCATCGACACTACTGTAGGTAAACGGTGAATAAAGGGGTTGGTAAAAGGACGGATAAAAGGGTGGATATGGGCTGAAATAATGCGGGTGGTGGTGATGTCTATGATGATGATGTGAACTAGCGTGATGCCAATCGTGTCTTTGTACAGGAACGTATTGATAAGGAGAATACTCAGGAATCATATAGGGTGTGTTGGCTGGGGAATAATAATGAGGATAACTACCTGCATAGTTGCAAGTATTTCCTACATTGTACTCTGAATGTTGAATCTGATCTCTGGGCTCAGGCTGTTGGGGACAATGACCTTGGATTGGTTGGCTTTCGAATTGACTTTCCATAATCAACGATACACTCCTCACATTTTCTATTTTCTATTTATGGGAGCAGTATACGAGGAAAATAGGCATTTGGCGTATGTCCATATGTAAAATGGGCACTAAAGGCAAAGAAAAAAGCCCTCTGGCATTGCAGAGGACTCAGTGTTATTACCCAATGACTCGAACTAAAAACTCTTTTAATTCTTCCGCTTCTGCCTCAGTGATTTGATAGGCATACTCTAGGTATCCTTCTTCTTCTAAATCATCTGGGCCGATAATCGCACTACGACCGTTCTGAATATTGACAACCAGCTTTTTGCCATAAAAACGACTTGTTTTGATAATTGCCAGATCAAAACGTGTGGAATCGCCCATAAAACTCACAAATCGAGTAGTTGTTTCTTCCGTTTCATCATACAGATAGAAAGGCTCGTGGGACATTTATATTACCCTACTTCCATACTAAGTTTGGTTTATGATCTAGACTGTGTCTAGCCTCTACGAAACGAATCGTTCTCGTTTTTGCTCTCATGACTAGGGAATGAGTCTTAGCTATATTATTGCTTAGAAACTTAACCCCTTGCAATAGTTCACCGTCTGAAACTCCAGTTGCGGCAAAAATGGCATCATCACCAGAAACCAAATCATTAATTGTCAAGAGCTGCTCAGGGTCATCGAGTCCCATTTGGCGGCAGCGTTCGCGTTCTTCATCGTTTTGTGGCTTTAATCGTGCCTGCATATCTCCGCCTAAGCATTTGATAGCAGCAGCACTAATGACGCCCTCAGGAGCTCCGCCAATGCCTACAAACAAATCAATTCCCGATTCTTCTGGCATAGAAGCAGCAATAGCGGCACCTACGTCACCATCTCCAAATAGCTTGACACGAGCCCCAGCTTTTAGAATCGCGTTAATGATATCCTGATGGCGCTCCCGTTCCTGAACAATCACAGTGACGTCTTCTATGCGTTTTTGATTTGCTTTTGCAACTGTTTCTATCATTTTTTCGATTGGATCATCTAGATTGATTAAACCGGCTGCGGCAGGCCCTACTACTAATTTTTGCATGTACATATCTGGTGCATGCAGCATAGTGCCACGATCTCCAATTGCAAGAACTGCCATGGCGTTATTATGGCCCTTCGCAAGAATGGTTGTTCCTTCCAAAGGATCTACGGCAACGTCAACCTCTGGAGAATCCTCTGATTGATTACCTAGTTTTTCTCCAATATACAGCATCGGTGCTTCATCAAGCTCTCCTTCACCGATGACAACCGTACCGCGAATGGAAATTGTGTCAAATACGGCGCGCATTGCTGATGTCGCAGCGTCGTCAGCTTCATTTTTTTTGCCACGCCCCATCCAGCGTGCAGAAGAGAGCGCTGCTGCCTCTGTAACACGAACAACCTCTAACGCTAATTCTCTTTCCATCTGATCCTCCTGTAACAATCGTTGTTATCGTTTTCTCTAAAACGTGCTTTATCGACTTCATTTTATCATATCATCTGAAAAACAACAGGTGTTCTCCTAATGAAAAGCGAAAGAAATGTTTGGATAGGGAAGATAATGTACGGAAATCACCTCTGAGCTGTTAGATAAGTTATTTCATTCAGTATTTTTGTTATAATGGGACAAGGAAATGAGGTGAGTTTGTTGACGGAAGACCTTGGGATGAGCTTACTTGTATTGCTGATGGTTGTATTCACGTTTTTTGGAACTGTACTTTGGGCAAGGCTTGCTTCTAAAAAACGCAAAAAATAGATGATTAAGCGGGGGAAGACAACATGTACGATGTAAATACAGCAAAAGTCGAGCAGGTTCTTACTTATATGGAACGCATGCTAACGCTTTTATCTCAAAATATTACTTATTCTGATGAAGAACTGGCTTGTGACCAAATCAAACAATTAGCAATCGAACGCGCTTTGCATATATGTATAGAAGGAATTGCTGATGTAGGAAACGCTCTTATAGATGGATTTATCATGCGTGACCCTGGTAGCTATACCGATATTGTAGAAATCCTTCGTGACGAAACTGTTCTGACAGACGAGCAGGCTACAGTTCTACATCGTGTTATGGAATTTCGCAAACCACTTGTTACCTATTCAGAGATTTCTGTCTTGGATATGAGTGCATTAGTTAGAGAAGCTCTACCAATATTAACAACATTTGCACCCTCTGTTCGGACATACATTCAAAAGGAATTATTTTAGGAATAAACAAGGCAAATAGGCTAGTAACAAAAGTGGATTTTTTAAACAAAAACCTTTCATTAGTTTACTAATGTTATTCCTTCCTGTAGAATAGGAGAGAAAGGACGGTGATTGTTATGTCAAAGGAACAGACTTCCACACGTGATCAAATTCTGCATATGTTAAAAGTTAAAGGTTCCCTTTCAGTTAGCGATATTGCATTGGATTTGGGCATCACGGAGATGGCAGTACGTCGCCATTTGAACACGTTGGAGCGTGACAATCTGATCAAGTCCTCGCTGGTACGTCAAGCGATGGGTCGTCCGACTAATGTATACTCCTTATCACAGCAAGCGGATGAATTATTTCCGCGTAACTATCATGATCTTACGCTAGACTTCCTTCAAGATTTAGTTGATATAGACGGAGCGGACAAGGTAGCAACCTTGTTTCGTAGACGAGAAGATCGACTCGAAGAAACGTATCGTCCCTATATTCAAGGCGAATTGGAAGAAAAGGTAGCTGCATTAGCGGATATACAAAATCAGAAGGGCTACATGGTGGAATGGGGTAGAGACGAGGAGACAGGGGACTATTTTATTAAAGAGTTTAACTGTCCAATCTCTCAGGTAGCTCGCCAGTTTAATCAGGCATGTAGTTGTGAATTGTCATTATTTAAACGCGTATTAGGTACAGAGGTAGAACAGGCCTCCTGTATGGCCAAAGGTGGAGACAAATGCCTGTACAAAATTAAACAAAAGGCTGAATAAAGAGCTAACAAACCACTCATCTGCGGGTGGTTTTTTGTTTTGTACAAGAGGATGTCATTTGTCAGGCTCAAATCAAGCAAGTACAATAGAGTAAGGCTAGGTGAAGGGAGAGACTACATGAAAACATATAAAGGATATCTGCTTGATTTAGATGGTACCATCTATCATGGGAACCGTGTTATACCTGAAGCTGTCACTTTTATAACATATCTTCAGGAAACAAATACTCCCTATCTATATGTTACAAACAATTCATCAACCACTCCTGAAAAGGTGGCAGAACGTCTAAGCAACATGGGCTTACCTACCACGCCCGATCAGGTTTATACAACTAGCATGGCTACAGCAAAATATTTAACAGAACAAAAAGAACGGCCCAAAACGTATTTTGCTTTAGGGGAAGAGGGGCTACAGACAGCCATGGAGGAGGCAGGATTTTCATTTACAGAAGAAAATCCCTCCTATGTCATCATCGGTATTGATCGAGACATTACCTATGAAAAATTAACAACAGCTATGCGTGCCATTCGAAATGGAGCCACCTTTATTGCTACCAATGCAGATCCTGCTCTACCAACAGAACACGGTCTCATGCCTGGAAATGGAGCATTAGTAGCTGCTGTAGCGACTGCATCAGCCGAGCGTCCTACTATTATTGGAAAACCAGAATCCATTATTATTACGTACGCATTAGAAAAGCTGGGAACCAAACCAGAGGAGACCATCATTGTGGGAGATAACCTACACACAGATATTCAAGCGGGCATCAATAGCGGCATTGACACCCTGCTTGTGCTCTCAGGATATTCCACGCTGGAGGATGCAGATAAACATGATGAACCACCTACGTATGTAGAACAAAGTCTACTTACTTGGATGGATAAGATACGCTCTTAGCTTTAAGCTCTTCTTCTTCCTGACGCCGCCGCCGGTGGGCCAATCGGCTGGATGCTGCAGCTGCAATTGCGCCTACCAGGTCGTCTAAAAAGGTATGTACACCGTACTTTTTATCGTTTAATTTTTCTAGCACACCGTATTTTAGCTTGTCGGCATACCCATAATTGGTAAATCCAATACTTCCGTAAATATTGACAATTGCGAGCGCCAGAACCTCGTCTACTCCAAAGAGAGATTCATCAGTCGCAAGCATCTCTTGCAAAGGGGATAGTAGCTTATTCTGTTCAGATAGTATGTCTAACTGAATGCCTGTTAAGAGTGCATTTTGTACCTCACGCTTTTGTAGGACGGCATTTACGCTTTCTATACATTGTTCCATTTGTAGATTGGGAATATATTTTTCTTGAAGAAACATTACGATTTCACCAATATCTTCAAGGCGTACCCCTCGCTCATGCAAAAGTTCAATTGCTTTAGAGTAAACTTGTTCACTCCAAATATGCTGCTGTTGATTCAACAAATAATCGCCTCTTTCTAGCCTAGATACAGATAGCATTTGTCTTTTTTAGGTAGGCTATGCACTCACCTATGCCCATGAAATGTCATAAGCTATTTCAACAGATTCAGGGCAGGAGGTCTAGATAATGGAAGAACTATTGGGCAGGTTTTGTGAGGAGTACTCTTTTGTAGATGTAGAGTGGAAAGAGGAGAATGGACGCAAGCTGCTGTATACGGATCGAGGATTACACTACATCCACACTTGTCCCACATCGTACCGGGCAAAGGGCTTTTTAGTTGAGAAGGCAATGGATGTGATCCATAAAAATTGTGATCTAAAAGTCTTACCCATTTGTAAAGCTAATGATGATAATTATCATATGAAAGATGGAGAAGTTCTGTACTATCTGCAAGAGGGCATGAGGGAGACAACGTGGGAGCGTCATTATTTTAATCTGGGTAGGTCACTGGCGGAGTTTCACCAAGCGACTCGCACGCTTTCATGGGATAAGCTCTATTTACCATACCGCTCCATAGGTACATGGCCAGAGATGTGGGAAAAGAAATGTAAAACCTATGAAAGTTTACTCGATAGTTTGGAAAGATCGAAAGCATTCAACCCCTTTGAGGTTTATTTATTTACAATGTTTACGTATATACAAGTATCTTCATCCACCGCTATTGATTATTTAAAAGGTAGTGGTTATAAACGATTAACCAATGCGATAAGTAAGCAAGGAAAGATAGCTTTTCAGAATTTTCAAGATGGTCATATTTTGTTTCATGAAAGTGGAAAAAGATACATCGCGGGACAATATAGCTGGGTACTGGATATGCGTACGCGTGATATTGGGCAAGGTATTAAATGGATTGTTCGCAAAAATGGATGGCAAGAAGATAAAGTAATAGAATTTTTAGTGGGTTATCAATGTATAGCACAGCTCTACCCTGAGGAATATTGCTTTATTTTTGCAATGCTGCTGTATCCCTCTCGCTTTTTAAAAACAGTGGAGATTTATAGCCTCATGGGCGATGAGGAGCGCGCATTAGTGGGAGAGGATTGGCAAACCCCGCTTGATGAAGAGCTTGCTACCATGGAACAAGTGCTTGGGCAATATCCAGAAGCAATTCGTCAGTACTTCGGCGTTGAAATTCCCGAGATACATTGGCTATGGAGGTTACCTGAAGATGACAACAAAACCATTTGTATATGTGACACGGAAAGTAGCGGAGGAAGCTATGAATCTTTTAGCGACTATAGCGACTGTTGAGGTATGGGATCAGGAATACCCTGTCCCCCGTGATATTTTATTAGAAAAAGCGAAACGCTCGGACGGCTTATATGTTATGCTGTCCGACCGGATCGATCGTGAAATCATTGATGCTGCCCCTCATTTAAAAGTAATTTCTACCCTTGCTGTTGGATATGACAATATTGATTTAGAAGCTTGCAAAGAGAAAGGTATTGTTGTAACGAATACACCAGATGTGCTAACGGATGCTACGGCTGATCTGACTTTTGGATTGTTAATGGCGGCGGGGAGACGTTTTATAGAAGCAAACAGAGTGCTGATGAATGGAGAATGGAAAACATGGAGTCCTTATTTCATGGCGGGCCAGCGCATTCATGGTGCAACGATTGGAATCATAGGGATGGGGCGGATTGGTGAAGCTGTTGCCAAAAGAGCAACTGGCTTTGATATGCGTATCTTATACCATAATCGGAGCCGCAGAGTAGAGGCAGAACAGACCTATGGGGCTACATATTGCTCATTACCTGATTTATTGTGTGAATCTGATTATGTCGTGCTATTAACACCATTAACGGAGGCAACGAAAGGTCTAATGGGTGCAGAGGAATTTGCAATGATGAAGTCTACGGCAGTCTTTATTAATGCCTCGCGTGGAGCTACGGTAGATGAAGAGGCTCTATACCAAGCTTTGAAACAGGGAACGATTTGGGCGGCTGGTTTAGATGTTTTCGGGCAGGAGCCGATCCCAACAAATCATCCCCTCCTATCCCTTCCAAATGTAGTCGCTCTTCCACATATCGGTAGTGCTACTTATGAAACGCGAGATCGTATGGCGATGCTTGTCTCTGAAAATCTAGTGGCTGTACTTTCGAAAGGCGAGGCGATTACTCCTGTATGAACCCAACCTTTTTGATGTCTTTGGTCTGTTTCGTCTTCCTAGTGATAGTGTTGCTAGTGGTAATTAGCATGTATGTTGGCCATAAATTACTGCATCCAAGACGTAAGCCGATTAATGTTCATCCTGAGGATTACGGTTTACCTGCATATGACTGTATTACATTTCCAAGTCGTGATCAGTTGCAGATCAAGGGCTGGTATTTTTCTGCTGCGAAGCACCGAGAAGCACTTTTGAATCAAATAGATAAAGGAACAGCAGAGGCTAAACAGGAAAACAATTCTGTACAACCACTTAGAAATGCTACGATTATTGTTGCCCATGGCTATAGCCAAAATCGCTTAGAACAGCATTTACCGGCATTAACGCTTGCTAAATCCTTTGTAGAAGCTGGGTATGATACACTCCTTTTTGATTTTCGAAATGCTGGGGAATCAGAAGGGAATTTAACTACAATTGGATTAGAGGAGCAGAAGGATTTGTTAGGAGCAATTGATTTTGCTACAAACTACGCTCCAGATCATTCTATTGGTTTGATTGGTTTTTCTATGGGGGCGGCTACTGCTCTGCTGGTTGCAGGGGAAGATGAACGTGTGAATGCGGTGGTTGCAGATTGTCCCTTTGCTTTGCTATCTGATTATCTTTCTAACAATTTGCCAGTGTGGACAAGACTCCCTTCCTTTCCGTTTACATCGATTATCCTAACTGTCATACCGATCTTGGTGGGGGCAAGCCCAAAGCAGGTGAAGCCTATAGAGGCAGTCAAACGATACGGCTCTAGACCGTTGCTTCTTATTCATGGCAGAGAGGATAAGACGATTCCTTATAAGGAAAGCGAAAAATTATATGAAGCAGCCATGCACCCCGAAGCAGAATTATGGCTAGTTCCAGAAGCCGATCATGTGCGGTGTTATACAAGAGATAGAGCATTATATTCTCGTCGAGTAATTCAGTTTTTTGATCGCTTTGTGGGGAAAAGTCCGAATAAGTAAAATCGGACTTTTCCTATATGCTGCATCGGTTTTTACACAAAAAAAGCATTCAAGGCATAGGCACATGAATGCTTTCAATCGTATAATAATCTTAAAATACTTGTTGAACTTCTACAACACCAGGTACTTCTTCAACTAATGCGCGTTCAATACCGGCTTTTAGGGTGATGGTAGAAGAAGGGCAGCTACCGCAAGCACCCATCAAACGTAGTTTAACGATGCCATCTTCAACGTCAACAAGCTCAACGTCACCGCCATCGCGTTGAAGGTACGGACGAAGCTTTTCTAGTACTTCTTGTACTTGTTCTTTCATGGATAATCACTCCTTTTCAACTCCATTCTATTATAATCCCCCTACTTACGAAAATCCATGAGTTTCTATACTTATTATCATTCCTTTATCAAAAATAGGGGAGAAATGCACAAGTGTTGCTGGTTCATGAGAAAGTCCTTCCTGAGCGGACAATATTAAGATAAATGCAAAAAGTTTGTTGAAAGCATGGTATACTAATGGCGTTCCTACTTGTACTTATATATTCCTGCATATAAACATTGGATCGGAGGAAGATCTACGTGAAGGTTTATCGCAACATAAAGGAATTAATCGGAAATACACCTATTGTTGAACTGACGCAATTTGCTTTACCAGAAGGAGTTCGTCTGTTTGCTAAATTGGAGTCCTATAATCCAGGGGGTAGTGTAAAAGATCGTCTCGGAGTAGAATTAATACGAGATGCAGAAGAACGTGGTCTTTTGCAGCCTGGCGGGACTATTATTGAACCAACAGCAGGGAACACAGGGGTTGGTGTAGCGCTGGCCGCAGTTAATACCTCTTATCGTGTAATTTTTTGTGTACCTGAAAAATTTTCAATGGAAAAGCAAGAGCTTATGCGCGCCTTGGGGGCGGAAGTGATAAATACACCAACGGAATTAGGAATCAAGGGAGCAATAGCTAAGGCAAAGGAATTAGCTGAGTCCATTCCAGGAGCATTTGTGCCGCAGCAATTTGCCAACCCAGCAAACCCAGAGGCTCACTATAAAACAACAGGTCCTGAGATTTGGGATCAAATGGATGGCCAAGTGCATACCTTTGTGGCTGGTGCAGGATCTGGTGGTACCTTTATGGGAGTGGCACGTTATTTAAAAGAACAGCGTGCATCGATCAGAACTGTTATAGTTGAACCAGAGGGATCTATCTTAAACGGTGGAGAATCTGGTCCACATAAAACAGAGGGAATTGGGATGGAGTTTATCCCAGATTTTATGGATACTTCTTATTTTGATGCCATATATACCGTTTTGGACGAGGAAGCTTTCTCTCTTGTAAAAGAATTAGCGCGTAAAGAAGGTATTTTGGCTGGTAGCTCAGCGGGTGCAGCTTTACATGCGGCTTTGCAGGAAGCAGAAAAATCTGTTCCAGGAACGAATATTGTTGTACTATTTGCAGATAGTAGTGAGCGATATTTATCGAAACAAATCTATCAGGGGGGTCTATGACATGAGAATGAAAACTCGATTAATTCACGGTGGTATTGAGGGAGATATTCATACAGGAGCAGTATCTACACCGATTTATCAGGTGAGTACCTATAAACAAGAAGGAATTGGCGTTCATAAAGGCTATGAATATTCTCGTACAGGTAATCCGACACGCCACGCACTAGAAACCTACATGGCTGATATAGAAGGTGGAGCACGCGGATTAGCGTTTGGTTCGGGAATGGCAGCTCTATCCACTATTCTATCCCTATGCAGTCAAGGGGATCATCTTGTTGTAGGAGATGATGTTTACGGCGGTACTTATCGCGTAATTACTCGCGTTTTCTCAAAATTGGGCTTGGAGGCTACCTACGTCGATACGACTGACCTCGCTGCTGTCGAAAAGGCATTACGTCCTAATACTCGAATGATTATTATGGAAACACCTACCAATCCTTTGTTAAACGTAACAGACGTAAGAGCGGTAGCCGCTATTGCAAAATCTAAAGGAGTTTTACTTGTAGTAGACAATACCTTTATGACTCCTTATTGGCAGAACCCATTGGATTTGGGTGCCGATATTGTCTTCCATAGCGCAACAAAATACTTAGGTGGGCATAGTGATGTAGTAGCTGGTATTGTTGTTACGAAGGAAGCTGAGCTTGGTGAACAATTGCACTTCCAGCAAAATGCCATTGGGGCGATTTTAGGTCCTCAGGATTCATGGTTGTTGCTACGTGGAGCTAAGACTCTGGGACTCCGCATGGAGGAGCATGAGAAGAACGCAAATCAATTAGCGAAGTGGCTCCAAGAACAAGCTTCGATCAGCCGTGTGCTTTATCCAGGCCTTGCATCTCACCCAGGCCATGAGCAAATGAAAAAACAAGCACGAGGCTTTGGCGGCATGATTTCTTTTGATGTAGGCAGCGATAAACGTGCAGAAGAAGTTTTATCTAAATTAAAGTACTTCACTCTTGCTGAATCCTTAGGAGCAGTTGAAAGCTTAATCGGATTACCTGCTCGTATGACACATGCCTCGATTCCTGCCGAACGACGTGCAGAGCTAGGGATAACAGATGGATTGCTTCGTATCTCTGTAGGTATTGAGGATGTAGAAGATTTAATGGAAGATCTGGAACAAGCTTTATCGTAAAAAAATATAGTTGTTAGTGATAAAATCAAGAAGCCAACCCAAACAGCGAAAAATGTTGGGTTGGCTTTTTTCGCATATACAGCACGCTTACTTTGGCTAGATGCATGGTATCGTATTTGTTCGAGTAAACTCTAAGAGATGCTGCAAAAATATAAGTATGTAAATAATACACTCTGTCGTACATGCTTGTATTAACCTTGAAATGTTATTTTTTGAGAAAGATTTGAATGTTCAATCGACATAGACGGCTGTAAACCAAAAACAATATAATGAAGACAAACAGGGAAGCGGAGGGGTTCAAATGAACGTAGAAATCCTGGTATATGGAACGGAGCAATTATGCGCAAGCTGTGTGAATCTATCTTCAGCTAAAGAAACAGCAGTATGGCTAAAAGCGGCTGCTGGAAGAAAGTTTGTACAGGATCAATTTGTCGTACGCTACTGTGATTTCTTACATCCAACGACAGAAGTGGATAAATTATGGGCAAAAAGAATTGAAGAGGAAGATTTGTGGTATCCACTTGTCGTAATTTCCGGGGAAATTGTCGGAGAAGGAAATCCAAAGCTAAAGCAGGTGTATGAAGCTTTAGAAAAAGCAGGCGTTCAACCGATCGAAAGCGTTTAGGAAATGGAAAAAATAAGGTGTAACCTTTTTGTAAAGACTTCCTCACAGGGAAAACGTTATGATGAAGATGCAATCATAACAGAAAGAGAAGATGATGAATGAAAAACCATAAATGGATAGGGCTTTTAACCCTTGGCCTTTTGCTTGTCACTGGATGTAGTGATCGGGCGTTAACCAATCCCGCGTTGCTATCGAATGCTAGTGCAGAGAATACAACTTTAGAGATGTCGAACCAAATGCCAAATGAACCTGCAAAGCCAGAGCAGCCTGATAAACCGCAATCCATAAGCAATCCCTCACCTATTGTGAAACAAGAAGGAATCGAAAAACAATGGGAAAAAGATATAATGCCAATTGATCCTAGTAAAGTAATTGGAATGACAATACAGCAATTATTTGCAGAAAAAGGTGAAGGGAAAAAGGATTATGGTTATAATGCGGATGGAAAATTCCTATCGGCTATTGAATACAAGGAAACGTGGTTTCAATGGAAAGAGCCAGCGAGAGCTCAATATATTATCAATAATAACAAAGTAATGCAAATTACCTTAACCTATGAGAAAAGTACAAAGGTGCATGATCTAATTAAACAGATATCAAGTCTCCTTGGCGAGGGAGAACAACGTAAAGAAATAGGCGCTCCTTCCTCGTACTCTGCTCATTGGAAAACAGAAACGGCAACATTTGACCTACAGTATTTTGACACTTATACGGAGATTTACATCTTTCCCACCCGGTAAAGAATTGATCAATGAATGAGCAACAGAAAACCTACCTTACCCGTCTACTTTTGGGAACAAGGTAGGTTTTTTTCTATTCACGGAGCTTTTGTTAGTAGACAAAATCGTGTTATGTTTCAATTCACTTCAGTGTCGGCCTATTCATAATCTGGAGATAGCAAGGATAAAAAAGGTGGATGAGAATGGCTAATAAAAAACTGATTGGAATTTTAACAAGCAGAGAAGGAACGACGTTTAAGGAACCCAAATACTTTCGGAATTTGATCCATCAGGGGAAAAAGCTAGGCGCATCAGTATTTCTATTTTCCCATCGTGATGTATTGGTCAAAAAACAACGAGTCAGGGGATATGTACCGGATAAACATGGTGGCTGGAGAAGTAAGTGGTTTAGATGGCCAGATGCAGTCATAGATCGTTGCCGGACTAGGCAACCCGGATACTTATCCTTTCGCCGTAAGCAGCATTTTTTATATGCAAATAGCATTTTCTCTAACAAATGGAATATAACAAAATATCTATGGACAGATAAAGCCATGAGAAAATGGATGCCGCAAACCGAAATGTATTCAAAAGAGGCCTTACAGGAATATGTAGAGAATTTTGCGATTGTTTATGTGAAACCCGGTAACGGTACAGGTGGCCGCAGTGTTCTTAAAATTTCTAAAGGAAACGGTGGTTTTTTACTAGTTGGCAGGAATCGGAATTTGCAACGTAAAGCATGGCAGGTAACATCTAGAGATGCTTTGGTCGAGCGGGTCAATCTATGGGTGGATCAGGAACGAATTCGTAACGGTCATTTTATGGTTCAACAAGGTCTAGATTTAGAATTACTGCCCAACAGGCCAAGTGATACGCGCTTATTAATTCAGAAAAATCAGCAGGGACAGTGGAGTGTTACGGGTTTAGGGGTAAGGGTTGGACTGTTGAACAGTGCTACCTCTAATCTGCATAACGGTGGTAAGGCCACTGACTTTACCAGCTTCATGAACAACAGATTTGGTGAAGATAAAGGTAAAAAAATCTTACAGGAATGTCATGAATTAGCTTATTACACAGTCCAGAAATTAGAGGAAAAGTATGGTCGAATGTTGGAATTTGGTTTGGATATCGGGATAGATACGGCAGGGCAAATTTGGCTAATAGAGGTGAATCCAAAACCGGGCCGCGATATCTTTTTAGGAATGGGAAAAGCTAAGCTGTATAAAAAGGCAGTTCGTAATCCCTTAGCCTATGCCATGTGGCTTGCTGACAAGGAAAAAATTCTGAGAAATGATAAGTAAAAAATTACGTTACCGGAAGCAAAACGAACGAAGAAGCCAGAATGCAAAATGAACGGGATAACTAACTGCTCAAGAGTCATTTAGCTACAGGGGTCTACTTATTGTGAGAACAGTAGGTGGCATCTGTAGCTTTGTTTACGTTGTAAAGATGACAGAGATAACAAAAATCTTGCCTTTGCTAGATAAGTGGGCATAAGGGTAAAATATTTCGAAAAAGAACATTATAATGAAATATATGCATAATAAAGAATATATCATTTACTTATAAATATATAGGAAGAAAAACCCGTTTTTTTGGGACACAAGGCAGGAATTAATATGAAAAAAGTCGAATATCAAAGTGCTATTGATGCGATCTTTACTAGCCTTCAGCATGTATAAAGCAAGTCTACTCTAGATCAAACAGATAGTTTGAATGGTAATGAGGAGTATTTGAGTGGATAGAATAACATCCACATTCATAGGAAAAGGTGTAAGGGTAGGAGGTAGCTCATGTCTGACAGAGATTATGATTCCCCGCAACAATTGAGGAACTACGAGCGTCTTCACACCATTGGAGAGCAGGAGAGTCAAATTGCTAATTTACAAAGAAGTATAGCTCAAATGGAAAATAAGCTACTGGAACTAACACAGCAGCATAGAAGAATCTTTGAAACACTACAAACTCAAATTTTTGCAGGTAAACGACAAGAGGATGGCTCTTTTGTTCTCACCTTTTCGGAAGGTAAGGTTGCAGAGGATTTAGGAGTTACAACAAAGGATGTAGAGGGGAAAACTGTTATCGAAATTTTTCGTCCTGATATAGCCCCCTTTGTTCAGCAAAAATTTGAAGAAGCATTCTCTGGATGCTGTGTGTGGTTTGAATTTGAGCAGAATGAACGCTTTTATATTACGCAAATCTCCCCCCTTTTGGAAGGCGATAAAGTAACCGAGATTGTCGGTACAGTGTTAGATATTACGCAGTTAAAGCGTGTGGAGCAGAAAAAGAAACTGTATGCACAAAAATGTAAAACTAGTTTATCGATTCTGCCTCACGTCCTGTTTTCCTTTGAAAAACGAGAAGATAACCAAATTACCGTTACATTATTTGAGGGAGCACTTACTAAGCGTTTTGGAGTGGGCATAAAAGAGGGGTCCCTTGAAGATGTAATGCTACCGAACATGGTAAAAATAATAAAAAGTCATGTAGAGCGTGCCTTTTTGCAAGAAACAGTAGATTTTCAAATTTCACTTGATAACAGGCTGTATTATGGACATCTAAAACCCGTAATCATTCAGAATTGTGATACAAATAATCGAAAAATAACAGAAATTGTTGGTTTTTTAACCGATGTGACTGAGCAAAAGCAAGTTGAAGAAATGCTACACGTAGTGACTCAAGGGATTACAAATAAGATGGGGGAAGAGTTTTTTCACTATCTAAGTCGCTCATTGATAGATGTTTTGGAAGTGGATTACGCATTTATTGCAGCATTACATAAGGGTAAACCAGGTCGTGCAGTTACGATATCCATAAGTGATAAGCAAGCTTATTTAGAGAACATCGAGTACGATATTGCTCATTCTCCTACTGAAGAGGTGATTAAATCTGGGGAAATCTGTGTGGTAGAAGGTGTACAGCAGATATATCCGCTCGATCAATCGCTTCGTTTCTTTAAAGCGGAAGCCCTAATGGGACAGCTTTTATATGATTCTAATGGCAGTCCAATGGGGATTCTTGCTGTTATGAGCCGCAAGCCAATCACCAATCCAGGATTAATTGATTCCATGTTACATGTATTTACGTCCAGAGCCACTGCTGAGCTAGAACGCAAATTGGCAGAAGAGCAGCTCATTAAAAATAATGCTATTTTGCGAGCGACACACGAATCGATGATGGACGGTATGCTGATTGTTAATGAATGGGATCAAATTGTACATTACAATCGAAAATGTAGGGAAATGTGGAAGATACCTGAACATGTGGAGCAACAAAATAATGCCAATCATTGGCTCATGTACATGTTGTCGCAAATTAAGAATAATCATCAGGCAACAGCCCTTTTTGATCTTGCTCAAGTGAACAGGCTACAACCTGACACAGTGGAGATAAGCTTTTATGATGGACGAGTATACGAGGTCTACTCAGGACCGATTGATTCATCTCAACAGCATGATTACGGGAGAATTTGGATATTCAAGGATTTAACAGATCGGAAAAAACACGAAGAGATGATGAGCCAAAAGCTTTTTTACGACTCGCTGACAGGGTTGCCAAATCGGGTATTGTTTGATGATCGTCTACTCCTAGCTATTTCTCAGGCAAAGCGCACGGAGAGTATGCTAGCTGTGGTCATTTTAGATTTGGATTGCTTTAAGGTATTTAATGATACATTGGGGCATGCGGCAGGAGATCGTCTACTGCAATTAGTCGCCGCACGTTTGGCTGATCATATGCGTGAGGGGGATACCCTTTGCCGCTTGGTAGGAGACGAGTTCCAATTCATTTTCCCGGAAATATCTAGCCTTCAGGATGTCGCTCAACTCTCACAAGAGCTACTAGATAAGATTGCGCTTCCTTTTGAGATGGAGGGTCAAAGTTTAACAATGACTTGCAGCATTGGCATTAGCTTGTACCCAAATGACGGAACCACACAGCTAGAATTAGTGAAAAATGCCAAGGCGGCTTTATACCGATCAAAAGAAAAGGGCGGAAATATTTATCAATTATATACGCCTGCTATGATGCAAAGTGCTTTTCAGAAGCTGACTCTCATGCAGGATTTACGTTATGCAATCGATCGTAATGAGCTTTTTTTACAATACCAGCCCCGTTTTGATTTAAGCTCAGGAGAGTTAATTGGGATGGAGGCATTAGTACGATGGCAGCATCCTAAGCTAGGATTGATCTCACCAGGTGATTTTATTCCATTAGCCGAAGAGATGGGATTCATCGTCACGTTGGATGAATATGTTCTCAAAGCAGCATGTATTCAGAATAAAAAATGGCAGCAAGCTGGATTAAAGCCAGTACGCGTAGCTGTTAATATTTCTCCTGTTGAGTTTCAACAGCGTAACCTCGTTGCAACCATTGCCAAAGTTTTGCAAGAAACCAATCTTGCTCCGGAATATTTAGAGGTGGAGATTACAGAGGGTGTCACTATGCATAAGGTAGAGACGGCTATTACTACCTTGCATGAGCTCAAGGAATTAGGTATTCATTTATCTATTGATGATTTTGGGACGGGGTATTCCTCCCTTAGCTATCTGAAGAAATTTCCCGTGGATACTCTTAAAATAGATCGTTCCTTTATTCGTGACATTACAGTTGATCCTGATGATGCAGAGATTGTTTCCTATATCATTGCATTAGCTAGGAGTTTAAAGCTGAATGTAATTGCGGAAGGAGTAGAGACAGAAGAACAGAAGAGCTTCTTAACGGAAAAGCAATGCTATGAGATGCAGGGGTTTTATTTTAGTCCTCCGCTTCATACAAATGAATTTGCTAATTTATTGGAGAATGTAAGCAAATAACAAGGCATCATAATAGACAAAAAACCCGGTATATAATCCGGGTTTTCTTTTTTCACTTCCTCAAGATGCAATTTGCCGATTTAATATAATGTAATAGTATAAATATTTTGATATTATAATATGGAGTTATAGCTGAGCAGAGAAACAAACAACCGCTCCTTTAAAAAGTCAGAACGGTCGTTGTATCAAAATTCATTCAATTAAGTTAACCTAAATGGTTTTTATACATCCAAAGGACACCGCTTTTCATTACACGCGGCATTTGACCTACAAGCGACATTTTGCCCATTACGCCAAAACCTTCTTTTTTGCCAAGAGAGCCTAGTGTCCCTTTAAGCTTAATAGCAGGCATTACGCTAGGATAACCCTCGCCCTTCATCTCACTTTTTAATACCATGGCGATTTGTTCTCCTTGCATCTCGGCAAGCTGGGCGCTTGGGGCATAAGGTAAGCTGGCACTGTCACCCACGACGTACACATTGGTATAATCAGGTATCTGGTGATAAGGATTGAGGATTGCTCGTCCGCTATTATCATGCTCAATAGGCAGATTACGTACAATGCGATTGGCTTGAATACCTGCTGTCCAGACGATGACATTGCTTTCTATAGGTTGATTGTTGTTATAAACCACACCATCCTCAACACAGGTTACATTAGCCATATTAATAAGTTCAACGTCATTTTTAATAAACCATTCAGAAGCATAATCCTGCAATTTTTTCGGAAAAGGGCTTAAAATGCTTGGCCCACGATCCAATAAACGAATGGTCAGATCTGGACGGCTCTCGCGTAATTCAGCAGCTATTTCTACACCGCTCAAACCACCGCCGACAACAGTAACTGAACCATAGGGGTTAATATTATTGATCGCTGCATAAGCGCGACGAGTAGAGCCCAATGTTTGAATAGAGTGTGTGTATAGATCGGCTCCCGGAATATTATGATAACGATCCTCACAGCCCAATCCAAGAATGAGCCAATCGTATTCTAATTCTTCTTCATTTTCAAAATGGATCAAGCGCTCAGTTAGGTTGATGTCAATAACTTCTCCGTGTTTAATCTGTAAGCGTGGGTCGCTTGGAAAGGGCACTCGCACTTTACTTTCTGGTTCTGTTCCGGCTGCTAACGCGTAGTATTCGGTTTTTAAACCGTGAAAAGGCATACGATCTACTAGCGTCACCGAAACATCTGCCGGCAAGTCTGGGGTAAGTATGTGTTCGATGATGCGTAGGCCCCCATAGCCACCACCTAAGATAACTAGTCGTCTCATAGGAAGTCTTATCCTTTCTATGCCATATTTAAAACGGTTCCATTTTAAACAATGGAAGTGCAACAGAAACTTTTAAACGCATAAGGAAAATGATATAATTTGAAGTCGTCCCCAATCATTATAACTCTACCGTCTGTTTAGGTCGAGTTCCAATATTCACATAACTGCAATAATTTTTGAATAGGAGGGGCCCATGAAAGCTTTAGTGGAATTTTGTTCAAGCAATGTCATTTCTTATACCAAAACAGTCATGGATGCACTAGAAAATGATCCTGACTTGGATGTGGATGTAGTGGAATATGGCTGTTTAGGACACTGTGGCGAATGCTACATGCAACCATTTGCGCTAGTTAATGGAGATTTCATCACAGCGGAAACGACGGATTCGCTTTTGACATTAATTAAAGAAAAAATACAGGAATTTGTTCAGGAATGGCAATAATCGGCCGAGGGATGTTCATTAAAAAGAAGAACGCTTGTTGAAAAGTCCACTTCAGTGGTCATCTTCAATCAAGCGTTCTTTGTTATTAGTACTCTTTAATCACGTTATAGTGCGTGTCGCGTTCTACAGCAATTTTACCTGCACCTTTAATTAACCAGATCAGGTCTTCCTTGGTGATCCCTTGGTCAGATAAAGCACCAGCAGCATGACTGATACGTTCTTCTACTAGGGTACCGTGGGCGTCTGATGCACCAGCACGTAAAGCTAGCTGGGTTAATTGTGTACCGATATTAATAAAGTAGGCTTTAATATGATCTACGTTATCGACCATGAGGCGGCTAATCGCAATCGTCTTGATGTCGTCCATCGCAGAAGTACGGCGTCTAATACCTGCTGTAGCTTTCATTGGTTGGACAGCTAAAGGAATGAAGACCTGGAATCCATTTGTCTCGTCCTGTAATTCACGGATACGCGACATATGAATTAACCGCTCTTCTTTCGTTTCGATGGAGCCGTATAGCATTGTACATGGGGTCAGCATACCCAGTCCGTGAGCTGTACGGTGTGCAAGCAACCAATCGTCTGTGCTTGCTTTTTCAGGACTCATTTTAAGACGGTATCGTTCCGTTAAAATTTCGGCACCGCCACCTGTCAAACTCTCAAGACCTGCATTCATCAATTCTTTTAGCACTTCTTCCATGCTGATGCCAGCTATACGGCTAAAAAATTCGATTTCTGCTCCGGTGTAAGCTTTGAGTGCTACATCTGGATAAGCCTTCTTTAAGGTGCGAAGGGTGTCAACATAGTAGTCAAAAGGAACATGATTGTTATGACCGCCAACGATGTGGAACTCACGAATGCCATCGTTAAAACGAGTTCCTACATAGTGAAGCAATTCTTCTGAACTCATCGTGTAAGCGCCCTCTTGATCCTGATCGCGGCGGAAACCACAAAAGCGGCATTTAGCTTCACATACATTGGTCGGATTAATATACATATTTTGAACAAAGTAAACTCTATTTCCATTTATACGCTCGTTCACCAAATTAGCTAGTTGAGCAATACTAAACACATCGTCTGATTCATAAAGGGCTAGCCCATCTTCTATGGTAAGACGCTCGCGATGTAAGACTTTTTCAGCAATCGATGCCAGCGTTTTATCTTGCGAAGCTATTGTAAGCAAGGACATATTTTCAACTCCTGAATAGTTATATAATACACAATCCAATGATCGTTCCATCAATTAAAGTATCTCTATTATAAGCTTCTTTGATAAATGCAACAACCTTCTAAGTTTTTACTGTGACAAGTTAAAAACTTGACAACAACACACAAAATTGTACAAAATATACAGAACAAATAGTGTCTTTTGTTTGCAGAGGGTTTTATTCTAAAGTAAAATGTGAGATATAGCTACATGAGGGGGGAGAGAAAATGCGGGAACAATTACTCGAGAAAATGGAACTCCTTCGCCAACAGATGGTAGAAATTGGGACCCAATATGGGTTACATCACCCAGAGGTATTACGTTGTAGCCGGGAAATTGATTTGTTACACAATCAGCTTTTACAAATGGAAAAAGAAGTAACCTTCTGCAATGATAAGCCTTTCCACCTTCATATATTTGAGAATCGAACCCATTTCGCTTGAGGTTTGCACTATACACTTTATGGACGGCGTCTTACAGGCGTTGTCTTTTTATTTCACTTTGTTTTCGAAAATTCTTACTTAGAGAAGTGCATCGTTACCTTGTTGCACTATATAATTCTTTGTATACTTAAGGGAAGCTGTTTTATAATAAAAAAACAGGATTTTATAATTGTTGATCGAGGAGGGAATAGCATGATCAACTTCACACCTCAAGCAAGTGCTAAAATTCGTGAATTGCTGGAAGCGGAGAATAATCCCAATATCCTTTTGCGCGTTGGCGTAAGAGAAGGTGGATGCAGCGGCTTCTCGTATGGCATGGGAACGGATGAATCAACGAGCGAGAGCGATCAGATTTTTACGTATGAGGGTTTTAAAGTAGCGGTTGATGCCGAGAGCTATAAATATATTGAAGGACTCGTAATTGATTATAAGGAATCCATGATGGGCGGCGGATTTACGATGGAGAATCCGAATGCCGTTGCTTCTTGTGGATGTGGTGCTTCATTCCGTACGCGTGATTACGAGGGAAAAGCTGAAAAATGCGAGTAAGTGCTTTGTACTAACAAGCGAGCTCCGCAATCAGAGAGAAGGCCTTCTTGCCTTGTGTAGGGGAATTCATACATGAGCAAGAGGCTTCTCTTTATTTTTTTACTACACGAGAGAATGGAATCAAGAAGCTGTTACTTGAGTGAGAGAGGGAGGAGAATACGTGGAAAGGATAGCCGTAATCTCTGATATTCATGGAAACATACCAGCATTGGAAGCTGTGCTAAACGACATAGAGAAGCGCGGAATTAAAGAGATTTATTGCTTAGGAGATTTGGCTGGAAAAGGACCTGAACCAGAAAAAGCGGTCGACATGATAAGAGAAAAGTGTTCCGTTACAGTGCGTGGTAACTGGGATGACTTCATCGGAAATCCTACAGAGGATGAGGCGTTTGTCTGGCAACAACGACGCTTAGGAGAAGAGCGGATTCGTTATCTGAATACCCTGCCTTTTTCATATGATTTTTGGATGAGTGGCAGATTGATTCGATTGTTTCACGCTTCTGCAGATAGTGTCTTCCATCGGGTTCGCTTCACTGCCCCGTTGGAGGAGCGTCTGGCTATGTTTGATAACACAGAAGCAACGGGAAAAGGAGAACATACACCTGATGTAGTCATCTACGGAGATGTGCATCATGCATTTATTCAAGGATTAAAAGCAAAATCGTTATGTAATACGGGAAGTGTTGGAAATCCATTGGATATGACACAGCCTTCTTATATGGTATTGGAGGGCGAACTACATAAGCGACAACCAAATAGTTTCTCAATGTCAATTGTACGTGTTCCGTATGATGTAGAAATCGCTATTCAAGTAGCGATTGATGAGGGGCTTCCAGCAGATGAACTAGCGGCTTACAAAAAAGAATTGCGCACGGCACGTTACAGAGGATTACCAGATGAATAACAAAAGGACCCAGGAGAGGATGTCTCTTTGGGTCCTTTTAAGCTATAGCTATCTATTGTCCGCGATGACAAATCATCGACGCCGCTTAATGCTACCGAATCCCTTTTTAACCTTTGGTGGAGAATTGGTGCGTGGGCGGTCAAACATGGAGGAGTCCTTTTTGGAGGACGAAGAGCTGCCAAACCATGAACTGCCTCCGCTGTCGCTTTGAGAATCTCGGATGATTTTCCCCTTAGATTTCGTTGTGTCAGCATCAGATTTCTTAAAAATACTACCGTCAGAGGAAGACGATTTTCCACTATTATCAGAGGAACGGCGCAGAATTGAGCCCTTGCCTTCTGTAGTAATAGGAGCAAATGTCTTTTTGTCCTCTTTTGTGGGGGTTTGGTAATCGGTCCCTGATTTATAGATATCTCGACTAGAATAGCCACGATAGTTACCTTGCCCCTTGGATTTCATCGAATCAAACAGATCACCTAAAACAGAGGCAAAGAAGTAACCTTCTAGGAAAGACATATTATAATTTTTTTGAACGAATTCCTTACTATCTACTTCAATGATGGTATCGCTCGGATTAGCTTCATCCTTTTGCAGATGATACCATTCATCGGAATAGATAAGAAACATGTGGTCTAGATCTTCCTTGGAAATTTCCTTGGGCTGTCGCTTTTCAGCCAGCTCCTTGGCAACCTCAGGAACCGTTTTGTCTGTCGCGCGATAAATGCGCGATGATTCGGCCCCGTTTTTCGTAATCTTCTCTAGTGGATAAGATGATCCAACCGACTGATCGGCGCAACCAGCTAAGAGTCCGGCGACCAGAGAGAGGACGAGGGTTGTCTTTAAGAATTTTGACAATGCTTGCCACATGAGGCCTCCCTCCTACACTCCCCGGAGTACTTTTACATCAGCGGGGATGATAAATTCTCCTTCATACAACATAAAGCGTCCGTCTTGCCATTCAATGCGCAATAGCTTGCGGTTATCGGATTGGAATTCCCAGACATATTGTTCACCATCCGAAGAAAATGGTGTTTTTCCTTGTGCCGTCATTCTTCCATCGTATTGCTCTTCCAAATGATACTCAATGTCATCTAACTCGATAATAGTAGGAACCTCATCAGGAGAGTCAAGTCGACCGTCAATAGGGGTATACAATTCATAGCTGGTTTTCTCGCGTTCTTCAATTTTTAAATAACGCAGGGTGTTACCATCCTGTAAGGTTAGCATAATTGCGTTTCGTTTCGGATTACGAGTGCGCCCTACAACTTGGTAGGTAACGAATGAGACTTCCACAATATCGCCTGATCCTACAGTCAGGATACTTTTTTCAACAAGGGGAGGCTCAGGCTTTTTTAGGATATTTTTAACACGTTGAAAAAAACTCATATGCATTTCCTCCTACAGCAGGCAAGCGGTAATAATAAAGGCGCCGGTAACATGAAGAGAGCCAGAAAAGAGAGCATGGGCTACTTTTCCTTCCTGTGTTCCTTTATTCAAGTCAAGACCTGCTATCTGGTATACGCTAAATTGAACGATTTTTTCGAGAACAAATAATAACACGAAAGACACGACTGAAACGAGTAGTCCCTGAATTAAATCGTTAGATAAAGATAATGATTGCGATAATATATAGCCTTGAGCAAGCAGTTTCATAATAAAGCGAGTGGAGACGGCTACATTTCCTCGCTTAATCTCTTCCATGTCCTTATACTTGGTGAATAGAGTGTCGATCCACATCAAGAGGCATAGCAAGAGAGCGCCTGAGGCAGTCCAGACGATCATTCGTAAAATATTCAAATCTCCGAGCATACGAAACCTCCTTTATCATTTTGACGCATGATGCGTGTAATATCCAGTGAAAAAACGTGGAATAAGTAACAGAAAGAAGAAAGGGGGGCCGCATAAAGCGGTTTACCCCTGATATTTTTTTAGTAGCGCAGCTAGTTCATCCTCTACTACTTTATCTTTATGCAATTGGGCAATTTCATCATCTAGCGAGGTTTGTTTTTTGTAAATTTCACCGCTTGCCTCTGCTTCAGCTTCTAGTTGAAGGGCACGATCTTCCATACGTTTAAGGCCAGCCATCGCTGTATCACTGTTAAATCCAGCCATGCTTTTGTTGATATTTTTTTGCGCATTTGCTGCATTCACGCGAGCCACTAGTGTTTCACGTTTATTTTTCAATTCCACCACTTGCTTACGCATTTCTTCTAGCTTCAAGCGCAGGTTGTCGGCGGCTTCTTTATTTTTTGCATAGCTCGCTTTGTATTCTTCCATTTTTGCAGTAGCTGATTTTTTCTCTTCTAATGCACGACGAGCAAGATCAATGTTTTGAGCTTGAGCGGCAATGTGTGCTTGCTCCTCACGCTTTTGAACCAATGCTTCTTGTTCCTCATACAGCAGCTTGAATTTTTTTTCAAGAGCGATTTGAGCAGCTACAGCTTTCTCAGCATCCTCTAAATCCTGCTGCATATCACGTAGATATTGGTCAGTCATTTTAATTGGATCTTCTGCTTTTTCAATTAGAGCATACAAGTTAGACATGGTTAAATCACGTAGACGTTTAAAGAATGACACAAAGCATTCCTCCTTGTTAGTAGCAAACATATTAGTTAGGCCCATAGGCCCTAGCATTTTAGCGCTTATACTCTGTATTACGTCTGTAGTCGAGAGAAGTTTCATTTAGGAAACAAGAAATTGTTTCTCATTTGCTCAAAGCCTGATGAGACGTTTACAAAAAGCCCCTTATACGCTGTTCCTTTCTTATTTTACTCGAAATGGAAGGTAAAAAAGAAGTGCAGAACATAAAAAAAGGCACAAACTCAATATGAGTGTGCCTACTCTAAGTGAATGGAAGCTAAGCTTTGCTCCTGCACGGGTACTATTTTCGAGCATCCACACTCTGTACAGCTACATATATGTAAACAGAGCTGAGGAATTAAATCGGCATAGCCGTTTGATCTCTTACTATCGTCAATGGAGACATACGGACTGTAATCGCCTTGATAATCGGAGAGTTTTCCTTTGTCTTGAAAATAGCTACGGCAATTGGGACAGCGTTCTAATAATTCCCGAAATCCATTGCAAATGGGGCATATGGAGCTGTTCATATCGCACCTCCTAGAAATAGAGTGTGCGAGCTGAAGAAACGTTATGCAAAAAACCCCCTTCTTAATGAAAAGGGAAGGGGGTTGAAAAGAAGTTTGTGAATTGACAATGTTCTGTCTATATCGGTAAGCGGTTTTTGAAGCTGTTTTATAAATTCATGCTGGAGGAGTGGCCCGGTTGTAGCTTGGCATTTGGATTGATATAGGCAATCGCATTGTTAACAGCCGTAGGAGCCTCACCAAACCCAACTGCAATCAGCTTAACTTTACCTGGGTAGGTAGCAATATCGCCTGCCGCATAAATGCCTGGAACACTAGTCTCCATTTTTGAGTTAACAACAATGGAATTCTTCTCTAGCTGAATTCCCCAATTTTTAATAGGTCCTAGGGATGAAATGAAGCCGAAGTTCACAATGACATCGTCTACTTCGATTTCAGTTAACTCTTTGCTGATGTTATGCTCAATCGTAAGGCCCGTGATTCTGCCTTGGTCTGATTTAATGGAGGATAGTTCATAAGGAGTGAGTACATTCACCCGAGAAGCCATCATTTTCTCTACACTATGCTCATGTGCGCGGAATTTATCGCGACGATGAACGATATGTACTTCTTTCGCAATCGGCTCCAGCATCATTGCCCAGTCAACAGCGGAATCTCCACCACCAAATAGAACAACACGTTTATCTTTAAAGGTGTTTAAATCAGTAACAAAATAATGCAGATTTGTTTTTTCAAAGCTCATGGAGTCGGGATGCTCCAGACGACGAGGTTCAAACGCACCGACTCCAGCCGTAATAATAACAGCTTTTGAGTAATGCATCCCTTTGTCTGTAGTAATTTGTAAGCTTCCATCTGCTTGCTTTGCTACATCTTCAACCTTTTCCTCTAAGCAAATGGTAGGGGTAAAATGAGAGATTTGTTGCTTAAGGCCATCTACCAATTCTTGCGCTCGTACTTTTGGAAATCCTGCTACATCATAAATATACTTCTCGGGGTATAACGCACTTAATTGTCCGCCTAATTGTGGCATGCTTTCGATGATTTTCACGCTCGCTTGACGCATACCGCCGTAAAAAGCCGTAAACAAACCAGCGGGACCTCCACCAATAATTGTTAGATCGTATACCTGCTCATCTCTTTTTAATGAACTCAAAGTCCCATACACCTCCATATTCACTATAAAAATGCTAAGCCACTTTCTATTATATACAGCCGAACACCTGAAAAAAAAGAGGAAGTATGAATCAACAACAATTTAGAGTCAAATTCGGCAATTTTGTGTCAAAAACTACTTGCAAACCATGAAAAATGTCTCTATTATTAGTTTGTGTTGGTGAAATATGTGCAATTTTTCACAGATATTTGATCTTTTTCACTGTGACATGCTTAATTTTCACTGTAATTATTTTAGATAATCACTATTGCAATTATTTTTTATGATGCAGGGAACAGTATAAATACTATCTTTTATCGTGAAAAAAAACACATGATGTAAGATGATTTTTTAAAATTTGTAACGAGAGATGGAAGGAGTTTATCCATGAGCACACCAAAGATTCTAATCCTGGGGGCAGGTTATGGCGGGGTTACCACCGCTTGTGAATTGCAAAAAAAATTAAATCATAATGAAGCAGAAGTGACTCTAGTCAGCAAGCATGACTATCACTATTTAACTACATGGCTTCATGAGCCGGCAGCAGGTACAATGCCAGCTAGTCGAGCTCAAATTTTCTTAAATGAAATCATTGATAAAAATAAAGTAAATGTAATTAAAGGTACCGTTTCTAACATTTCTGGCGAACAACAAAAAGTAACGCTTGAAGACGGAACAGAGCTAGAATACGACTATTTGGTTATTGGTCTTGGTAGCGATCCAGAAACATTTGGTATCGAAGGTCTTAAAGAAAATGCACTTACAATCCGCAGCATCAATGCGGTTCAAAAGATTAAAGAACACATTGAATATATGTTTGCTTCTTATAATAGTGAACCGGAACGTACAGATTATTTGACATTTGTAGTTGGCGGAGCAGGGTTCACTGGAATTGAGTTCTCAGGTGAATTGGTAAACCGCATCCCTGAGCTTTGCCGTGAATATAACATTGACCCATCATTGGTGAAAGTATATAGCATTGAAGCAGCTCCAACCGCATTGCCTGGATTTGATAAGGATCTAGTTGACTATGCAATGAATCTATTGAGTAGCAAAGGTGTAGAATTCAAGATCAATACACCTATCAAACAATGCACGCCAGACGGTGTAATCTTGGCTACGGGTGAAGAAATTAAATCGAAAACTGTCATTTGGACAGGTGGAGTTCGCGGAAATGCTGTAGTTGAACAATCTGGTTTTGAAGTAATGCGCGGACGTGTTAAAGTAGATGAATTCATGCGTGCTCCTGGTTATGAGAATGTATTTGTCGTGGGTGACTGCGCATTGATATTTAATGCTGAAGGTCGTCCATATCCTCCAACAGCTCAAATTTCAATTCAAGAGGGCGAGAACGTAGCTCGCAACCTAAAAGCTTTGGTTCGTGGCGAAAAACTAACAATGGCACCTTTTGTACCGAATTTACAAGGTACTCTTGCTTCACTTGGTAAAGGTGAGGGAATGGGTATCATCTTTAATAAGAAAAAATTATTTGGTTTATCTGCCGCATTGATGAAAAAAGGTAGTGATGTTCGTTACCTTTACAAAATCGGTGGTATTGGAATGGTCATGAAAAAAATTCGTCTCTAGGAGAGTAGCGAATGCGCCATGCTAGTGTACAGGTAAGAGGACTTCTTACACGCGAAGAGTTAGACCGATATAATGCGCTTATGGAAATTGGGGCATATTTGGAGCAACAAGAACGTTATGATTTGTCCCACCACATTCAAAGTGAAGTGGATCGTCTGATAATGCCGGCCATTGAACGCTTAAAAGAAAAAGGTCGAGAGCGTGATCAGGAGAATTTGCGGTACATGATTGACCATGGTTTATTGGATATTCATGAGGAAGAATAACCTTAGCTCGTAATAGGAAAGACGGTAAGCCCTCCTGTCTCTAGGGATTTGTTAGAGATAGGAGGGTTTTTTTGTGTTGTACGGATAGCGTATACTACATGAAAGAAGCAGATAGGAGGATACAATGCGAGAATCTAAGGTATGGCTTGCTGCTGGCGGCATCGTAGTTAAAGGCAATGAAGTTTTGGTTGTAAAGAAAACATATGGTGGATTAAAGGGGAAGTGGTCTTTTCCTGCTGGTTTTGTAGAACCGAATGAAACAGTTGACGAAGCCGCGGTGCGAGAAGTGTTGGAGGAGACAGGTATAGTTGCACGTGTACGTCAGGTTGCAGCCTTGCGCACAGGCGTAATTCGTAAAGAGATTAGCGATAACATGATTGTATTTCTGATGGATTATGTTGAAGGTGATCCACAGCCTCAGGAAGGTGAGATTGAAATCGCTACCTTTATGCCCATTAATGACTTGCTTACAGATCCGCTTGCGACAGAGTATATTCAGATTATCTTGCCTCATATTCCTACGATGTCATCCTATCTCGTGGGAGAATCATATGTACCTGATCCTATATTTGGTTACTCAAGTTATAAAATTTTTACCTAAATGCTGTACAAGATGCCGAGCTTTATTGAAATACGCTCTGAAATAATCAGAAAAAACCTGATGATTCCGCTTACATCAGGTTTTTTGATTCTTTTTCCAAGGAAATAAAGGTGGAAATTACGTAGAAATGCTGTTATTATTTTAAAAACTAAATTATCTGAAAATAATAGAATACGAAATGGGGAGAGGAACAATGAGGAAAAATACTGAAGAAGCATGTCCATATTGTAACGGTCAGGGCTACTTTCATGTAGCGGTTGGCGGAACAGAAAATTGTCCAAGCTGCAAGGGCAATGGGATGAATAGCGAATTGTATAAGGAACTTCAACCGCTCCAATCATAAGAAGCATTAGGGCAAAAAATAGGAGATAGAATGGAAGAGAGTATGAATGGAATTTGAATGGAACATATTTTGAAGTAGCCCACTACATCAGAGGATGCAGGGCTACTTTTTTCGTTTCTATCATTTCTATTTACTCCTTTTCGGGACATAAGAAGCTGGGAGCCTTGATAAGCATTTTCTTTGGAAGTTGTTCAATTGACCGCTAAAGCACTTTTGGATACACTAAAGTCAGAATATAAACCAAATTCGGAGGTATCTCCTGCTATGTTTATGGCATTAAATCCAATAACACTTATAATCTCTATTGTGTTATTTAGTATTTTAGGCTTTGGCATCGGTTTTATTTTAAATATGCTTTTAAGAACGACATGGCTTCCTTTTGCTCTTACGATTGGACTAATTGGTTATGTAGTCATTTCCCTTATTGTAAAAGATACACCCCCATCTATTTGGGATTATGTTGTATTGTATGCTGGAATCGTAGGGACTTTTGCCAGTGGCTGGACGATTCAGACCTTACGTAGAAAAGGATATCGGATGTTTTAATTGGTTAGCACCCCTTGAGTAATCAGGGGGTGTTTTTGTGTCCTAGTAAATAATGTATATCCTCTCTCACTATTGGAAATGACTAGATGATGAGAGGAGGCAAATAGAAGATGAAATGGGTACGTTTTGTGAGTTCACTCACGATTAGTATGGCATTCCTGCTTAATTTTACGTCATACGGTTATTCTTCTACCATCATTGATGCAGGAGGCACCACCAGTTCACTTGGTTTGCACGAGAAAAAAGAAGGCTACAAAATGATTAAAAAAAGATATGTGCTTTCTAGCTCCATGACAGAAACAAATATGGACACCCAAAAAAACGATCAACCGCAGAACAGAAAATTAGGAAATAGAATAAATAAATCAGATGAAACAGCTATTTTAAACCAATATCCTAAGGTACGGGTGGTGGCTACTGGTTATTATGCAGGTGTAGAATCAACTGGAAAAAGCCCGGGACATCCCTCGTATGGAATCACGTATTCTGGTATAAAGGTACATCGCGGGACATACTCCACGATTGCTGCTGATCTGCAAGTTTTCCCGCTTGGGACGGTATTGTACGTTCCCGGCTATGGGTATGGCGTAGTTGCAGATAAGGGTGGAGCGATCCGTGGTAAGAAGCTCGATTTGTATTTCGATACAAAAAATGACGTATACAGCCAGTGGGGTAAGCGTGAAGTGGAGGTCTTTGTAATCCATCGTGGAAAAGGTTTTGTAAACGAGGAAATGATGAAGGCCTTGAATAAAGATGGTGTAGAAGCATTTGCAAGAATTACGAATTAACAAGAAAAAGACCTGAGGCAGTTCATTGTGCCAGGTCTTTTTCTCATGTAATAAAGGTTGTTTCATGTTAAAAAGTTCGTATTAGGATAGCTATAGCTTTGGTGGAGCAGAAGGTGTAGTTATCTGCGAGTCTAATGAAGCGCCTAGAGAAGGATAGAGGATGTTTACTAGCTGTTCCAATCCTTCCAATAATCGCGGAGAGGGGCGACAATATAGTCCTTCTTCTAAAATATGTACGTTATTATTACGGATGGCTGTCATCTGTTGCCACTCTGGACGATCTGTAATCATAGAAGTCTTTATTCTTTTGATTTCAATTCCACACCATACCACCATGACATGATCAGGGTTTCTCTCTGCTACTTGCTCATGGGTGGATTTTACATTATCAGTATTGTAATCAGCAAACACATTTATGGCTCCTGCTAATTCACTTACATCGGTTAGCCAGTTTGTACGACCAGGTGTATAAATTGGATTGGGCCACCATTCCCAATAAAGTCTGGGGCGCTCGCTTATATTTTGGGTTAGCAAGCGGATTTGCTCGATACGTTTCATAAAATGTGTAGCTACCTGTTCTGCTTTTTCTACCCGATGAATTGATCTACCCACCTCACGAATATTATCTGCGATATCAAAGATGTGAGCAGGATTAAGGATAATATAAGGAAGATTGCGTTTCTTTAACTCTTCGATATTCTTCTCCATACCAGGGACACTGAGTGATGCTATTACCAGATCAGGTTGCAGAGCTTCGACTTTATCCATATCAATGCTCAGGTCTGGACCAACTTTCGGAAGGTGTTGCCATTCCAAAGGCCAATCGGAATGATCATCAAGTGCGATAACGTGTTCACCTGCATCCAAAGCATACAAAATTTCAGTATTACTTGGGCAAATCGAGATAATTCTCACATCTACTTCCTCCCCATGTGAGTATGTTTACCAGAATGGATGTAGGCACAGTGAGACAATAATACCTAACCAGCCACCCATAAACACTTCGATTGGCTGATGACCCAGAAGCTCTTTTAGCTTTTTCGTTTTTTCTGTGCGCGGATGTACTTTGAAGGTTTTCATACCCTCAAGCAAATGGTTAAATTCCTCTACGAGCTTATTTAACACAACAGCTTGCATACCAGCATGGCGACGAACACCAGTTGCATCAAACATCACGATGACGCCGATGATTGCTGAGATAGCAAAGGCATTGCTGGATAAACCCTCTTCAAGGGCTACAGCAGTAGAAAGTGCGGTGACGGCGGCGGAATGGGAACTGGGCATGCCCCCCGTGCTGAACATCAGTGGCCAACTCCATTCGCGGGTCGCCAGATAATTCAGGGGGATTTTGATGAATTGGGCCAACCCAATCGCCAAAAGCGCCGACCACAAAGGGAAATTGTCTAAGATGGTCATGCAGATATTCCGTTCCTTTCGTATAGACTTAATCCTACATGTTATTGTAACAGAAACTGAATATATACTTCCTTAACTTTTTCTTATAGATGATAAAGATTGCGCATCTATCCTGTAAATATTATTTACAACTTCATAACCTCTAACTAGAGGAAGATTCTTGCTCAATAAGGGAGAGGGGCCAATGTGGATATCTCGATATATGATATGATTTAAGGAAAAGGTACGGGAGGGAGCACGATGCAAGAGCGATATCCCGAGCAATATCTTCAATTCCTTAAGAAATTTAATCAACGAGAATTTTACGATTGTCATGATCTGCTGGAGGACATTTGGATGGAGCAAAAAACCAATAAGTTTTTACAGGGTTTGCTCCAAATGGCTGTAGGCTTGTATCATTTGGAATGTGGAAATATAAAAGGGGCACGGTGGATGTTTACAAATGCCCACAAATATCTAAGAGCATATTCACCACAATATTGGGATTTGTCGGTGGATGAGGTGCTTCGCTATTTAGAGAAGTGTCTACAAGCCTTGCCATCTTCTGAAAAGATTCCGTATGATGAAGTAGAAAAACTGGACTTCCCCTATCAGACATTTCAATTGATTACGGAGGGGAATACAGACGAGGGACAATAGAAATAGAAAATAAAATGGCACGTATATCAAGTCTAAGTGATAAGGAGATATAGGGTGTACATTCAAGAAACGAGGGAACAGCATTGATACATATTGAAGCAAAAAATCCTTCTTATTTAGAAAAACGAATAGATTATTTCATCCTGCCCGTATATCGGAATCAGACTCTACATACCCAGGAATGGAGCGAGCTAGATGCAACCTTCCATCAGCAACTGTCACAGATGCTACAAACAGGTGAGATTAGTGATCAGAAGGGCAAAGTAACCATCCTGCATACACTAGGACAATTGACAGCCACTCGACTAGTATTTCTCGGGATGGGAGAAATGGCTGAATTAGATTTTATCTCCGCAAGAGATGCGTTTGCCAAAGCCGTGCAACAGCTCAAAACGGAAGCATCTGAGAAAAGCCTTGCCATTCTCTTGACAGAACAAACCAATCTAGACCCAGAGCGCTTGACCCAAGCTGTAGGTGAGGCCTTTTTACTTGGAACCTATGCATATGAGGGCTATCGAGCGATTCCGAAACACAAGCCATCTTTTCAAACAGTGGAAATTGTAGTCCATCAAGAGCAAGAAGCGAAAGCAGAAACAGGATTACAGCTGGCTCAAGCATTTAGTACAGGAACGAATCTAGCGCGTACGTTAGTGAATGAGCCTGGAAATTATTTGCCTCCACATGAATTAGCAAATAGAGCGATTGAGGTAGCAAAACGTTATGGAATGAGCTATGAGCTTCTGGCAAAAGATAAGCTGGAAGAGCTAAACATGGGCGGTGTCTTATCTGTCGCGCAGGGCAGTGCCGAATTGCCGTATGTGGTTGTTATCAAATACCAAGGGAAAGAGCAGTGGGAAGATGTCATTGGTTTAATTGGGAAAGGGGTAACCTTTGACACAGGTGGTATTTCGATTAAACCGGTAGCTGGAATGGAAGAAATGAAAACAGATATGGGTGGAAGCGCAGCGATGATTGGTGCTATGGAAGCAATCGGTCGCTTGCAACCAGCCGTTAATATCATGATGGTCATTGGCTGCGTGGAAAATATGCCTTCTGGAACGGCATATAAACCTGGCGATGTCATAACCACGATGAGCGGTAAAACTGTAGAGATTATCACCACGGATGCTGAAGGACGTTTGGTATTAGCAGATTGTATCACGTATGCCAAGCAGCAAGGGGTATCCTGCCTAGTGGATTGCGCTACGTTAACAGGTGGAATTGTAGTGGCGCTAGGGCACGTTGCGACAGGTTTGATGACGAATAATCAGCAATTAGCTAATGAAATGCTCCAAGCTGCTCAGTACTGCGGAGAGCGTTTGTGGCAATTACCAACATTCCCAGAGTATCGTGAATTAAATAAAAGCCATGTTGCTGATCTAAAAAATTCGGGTGGAAGATATGGTCATGCAATTATCGCTGGCGTATTTTTACAAGAGTTCGCTGAAGAGACTCCATGGGTGCATGTAGATATTGCTGGGACTGCTTCTCAGAGTAAAACGACTCCGTTAGGCCCAATAGGTGCTACGGGTGCAATGGTTCGCTCTATTGCTCAATTTTTGTTACAACGCGCCAATTAAGGTGTTCATAATATAAACGAGGTGAAAAAAGATGGCATTTACAAATCCAACCAATGACAAGCGCAGAACAATTTTAGAAGAGGCAAAAACGATTGCAGTAGTAGGCTGCTCTAATCGGCCAGATCGCACGAGCTATATGATTGCCGAGGCTTTACAGCATGCAGGATATCACGTAATCCCCGTTAACCCGATTATTGCAGGGGAAACGGTATTGGGTGAGAAAGTGATTGCGTCCCTTGCTGATATTAAAACTCCGGTTGACATTGTAAATGTGTTCCGTCGCAGTGAAGATACTCTGCCTGTTGCAGAAGATACCATCAAGATGGCTCATAAGCCTAAGGTCTTTTGGCTACAGCAAGGAATTTATAACGAAGAAGCAGCTCAGCTAGTAGAAGAGCAAGGGATAACAGCGGTTATGGACCATTGCATCAAGGTAGACCATGCCATTTTGGTACGCAAATAAAGGAGCGATGAGATGTGTTTTATGGATTAAGCCGTGGATCAAAAGATGATCGCGTTCCACCTAATCAAAAGGTAACGACAGGCTTTCCTGTGCTTCATTATGGTAATGTGCCAGAGTACAAAGACTTGAGTCAGTGGGATTTTCGAATTTTTGGAGCAGTAGAGGAGGAGAAGACGCTAAGTTTCTCTGAATTTAAAGGGCTGTCAGTCGGAGAAGTACGCAATGACATCCACTGCGTGACAGGCTGGTCTAAGCTAGATAATGTCTGGGAGGGTGTTCCGGTAGAGGAAGTAGTGAAGTTGGTTACCATTAAGCCAGAAGCCAAATATGTGATGCTCCATGCAGAAGAAGGCTGGACAACCAATATGCCATTGGAGGATTTTATGGCAAAAGGGAACTTATTTGCGTTTAAGCATAATGGTGAGGATTTGACACCTGACCACGGATATCCGCTTCGATTTGTTATCCCGCATCTTTACTTTTGGAAAAGCGCAAAATGGGTTCGTGGGATTGAGTTTTTGGATAAGGATAAGCCAGGGTTTTGGGAGAAGAATGGCTATCATATGTACGGAGATCCGTGGCTACAACAAAGATATGAATGGGATTAATTGGGATCTAAAAAAGAGGCGGAAAACCGCCTCTTTAATTTACTTTAAATGATGTTATTTTTATTGGAGTCCGCCGTCCAGGCTCACCTAAGGCTTCACCTATTAGAAGTTTTAACTGCATCATGGCAGATTTTATGGATGTTTGTATACGGTGGGCTAATCATAATAATGGTCGATAACCCTTGGGAGCTTGACGATCGGGTAAGGATTAAGTGGGCAGGAATCGCAGAATAAATAACTATAAAACCCTTCATTAATCGCGAGGTTTTTCATTCTTTTTCTTAGACAACCATCTCTGCAACCATTTTGCTTATTTTTATGAAATCTTGCAACCAAACATTGGTTAGTTAAAGAATAGATTTTAAAAAAACATGAGAAACCCTTCCGTATGTAGGAAGGGGTATCTTATTATCTACTGTATTCTTGAACTTCAAAGCTTTCAATATGACTGTAGCTAATGAAGTCTTTTCTAGAATTGAAAGGTCCGATGTTGTATTTCTTGTTAACGATTGGAGATTTCCACTGTTCACTTAAAGAGGTGCATTTCATAATAGCAATTTAAAAATCAAAAAATCCTTCTTCATACAAATGGTCAGATTCAGGGGATACATCTTCGATTTTAGTAAATAAACTTTCAAATTTATCCTCTGAGATTAATTGATCGATAATGGATGTAATCGTCTTGGTTTTGATATTGTCGACTATCACCATATCGCTTGACCAGAAATACAGTCCATTCATATTTTCACCATATTCTTTATTATTTTGTCTTATGCTTTCAATGTTTTTATAGGTAAAGAATGAGGCAATGTATCTTGTTCGATTAGGGAAGGTTACGATGACATCTGTATTATCATCATAGGGATCAAACTTTCCTTCACCAATTTCTGATCTAATCCAAATGTTTTTTTTCTGATATTTCTTTAAATGATTCATCTATAGAACCCCTTTTACTAAATATCTAATTATAAATCTTTCTCAATCGATCAATAACTGTTTGTTGATTATGTTTATCAGATTTCCCTAAAATTTCAAAAGTATCTCCTTTCATTCTATAATATACTCTTGCTCCCTCTTCTCCTCTAAGTTCATACACATCTCTAAATAAATGTCTTGAACCTTTATTTGGATTTAGGCCTCTTAAGTATTTTTCGACCAAGTTATTTGCTTCCCTTTGAATAATAGGGCTTTTCATAGCTTTTTCTGTTTCTTTTAAGATCACTCTATCTTCATCGATCCTAGATTTTACAAAATATTTACCAATCTTCTGACGTCCTTTTAAGACATCATTGGTAAGATCGACTATATCATCACCGTATCTTTTTAGTAGGTCATACGTTTTTTTACCGACTTTTGCTCCCTTTCCTGCAGGGAATAGAGAGAGAATTGCGAATCCTTTCTCTGCATCACTAGCTTTTGGATCAAAAATTGTTTTTACATCATCTAAAATTAAGAAGTCCAGTCCTGCTTTGGCAGCGTCTAATAAAAAATTACCAGCATCAACTAGCCATCTCTTACTAGAGTCAATCCAATCAGAGGCCGTATCTTTTAAATCATCCCACCATGAATTAGAACGAGCTGAAGCGCTAGCTAGATACAATTGTTTACCTTCTTTTGATATTTGTACCCTATCGCTTTGAATATTACCTTGCAGATGATCATTGTTACGTTGCTCTTGTTGATTTCTCAAGGCCATTACTTCTCTTGCGCCGTTCATATTTTGCCTGTAAGAATTTGAAGCACTAGAAACTGATGCCATGGTCATCCTCCTAATATTTTTTAAAATAATAGTAGATATACAAATATACCCAAATAATATATCGGAAGATTACATGGGAATATTTAGAATTAAATAAAAAATATATTTTTTTAGTAAAAAAATGCATATATAAAAAGGTGATAGCTTATTAAAATTCTTGGATTCACTTTTACCTTAATACGTAGAAATGGTACGTCAGCTTCACGGGATAAGAAACTAATCGAGAAACCGATCATGGAAGAGGACGAGCTAGCCGGGTTTAGTTACAGGATTTCTGACCCATGTCAGTATGATTATGCTCTTACAATTAGCTGGTGGAAAGAAACAAAAGAAAGGTAGGAGAGCAATTGAATCCGCTTGGGGATGGGTAGATAAGTTTGATTCAACGTTTAAACAGATCAAGCTAAAAAACGATGAGGATTTTTGGTGGATACCTGTAGAAGCTGTGATTAGTGTAGAAGCCTAAGCAGTGCCTCTTACAGCTACATAGAATATATTACCTGTGGGAACAGGGATACAGCAAACACCCCATCGAATAAGAGTTATGATGGGGTGTTTATGTTATTGTCGAGTAGCCTTAACTAAGTTTCTGGCTATCCCACCAACTAAAAATGGATTTTATTATTTTATTAAAATCATCATAAAAAACCATTGTCAGAAATCCTAATATTGTTATTAATGCTGAAATTGATCCAGCATTAATAAACAACCCTATAAACATAATAACAAATCCTACGTACAAACCAGTATCTTTGTGATCGGCGATGATTATCTTTTTTTTGGAGCTTTCGTTTCCTTTTATTAACTCATCTAGTGTTACATTGTATAACTCGCTAAGTAAAATCAAATTATCAATGTCAGGATAGCTTTTGTCATTTTCCCATTTATAGACAGCTTGCCTAGTCACACCAATTTTTTGAGCTATATCTTCTTGTGAAAGAGACTTTAATTCACGGAACTTTTTCAATTGCTGACCTAAACTCATTTCATTCATCCTTTTTTGTATCATCATTGCATATAAAGAAATAATTAGTAAAGAAACCATTGGTAACAATGCATGTAAACTAGTGGTTTACATCAGCAAATCCCGCCAGTATCGACCAAGCGGGGGCTTTTTTCGTCAAAACCTCCATTTACTCGTCAAAGCATTGATAAAGCCGACACGTAATAACGTAATGAGGATTCTGATGGATACCTGTAGAAGATGTAGTAGGGATTCGTATATAATAGATTATAATCATTACTTATATGAATGTAGGGAGACCCCTTCAAAGAGCAAACATACGCGTGGGACTAATATATAAAGTGGGAGGCTAAATAGCCCCCTCTTTATTATGGAAAATAAAGAATATTTCAACTAAAGGAGGTTCTTTTATGATAAATAACAATATTCCCAGAGTGGGTGTAGGAGCCGCAATCATAGATGACAATAGACGAATTCTGCTTGTCTTGCGCAAAAAAGCACCAGAAGCCGGGTGCTGGAGTCTACCTGGAGGTAAGGTGGACTACATGGAAACCATTGAAGATGCCGTGATACGTGAAATAAAAGAGGAGCTTAATATAGATATCGTCATTGACAGCCTATTGTGTGTGACCAATCATATTGTTCAAGCAGAAAGTGTCCATTGGGTTGCCCCAACTTTTATCGCCCATATCAGCAGCGGCGAGGTTCAAAATCTGGAGCCGCACGCTTTAGAGAAAGTAGAGTGGTTCCCTATCGACGAATTGCCGGATAACATTACGATAACTACCACGTATGCTATTGATCAGTTAAAAAATCGCTAAAGACTTTTCACATGTTTTCACTCCGAATATGATATCATCAAGAACTTGTACATATGGAAAGGTGATGTCAGTTGAGCGTTTTTCAGATAATGATCGCGTTACATATCTTAGCAGAGCATGCATCTAATCTAGACAAGCATAATTTTTTATATCATTCAATAAAAAAAGGGGCCTTGCTCGCTCAGATTAATTTGAGAAGCAGCCCTTTTTCTAATAGAAAAGATGTAATGATAATAGCTGTGTTATATAGACTATAATTTGAAGGAGATTACAACGTATTCTACGTTTGTAATCTGCCTATTTTTTTTGCTAAAAAACTCTTTATCTAAACGAAAGGTTTACCGAAATTATAGGTAACATTGAATAGACACTCTGTATCAATTTGTAAATACCAGCGCTAAAGACATACAATCGAATCGACGAAAACAATTTTCAGGGGGGATATAATGAAGGTCCGGGAAGTTAGGCTATAAGATCATTTTGGTGTTACAAAACGTCGATATATACTCCTTAATTTAGATAACCAATCCATCGTACCCTGTCATAAAATATTTAAAATACCTAGACAATCTTGGAAAAGCTGAAAATACCTTAAAATCCTATTGCTATCATCTGATGCTGTATTTCAAATTCCTTAATGAGGAAAGGAAGGTTTATGAAGATGTAAGTCTTGATTTATTAAGTGATTTCATTGGTTGGTTGAGGCATGCCCAGGAGGATTTAGCACTTTGTGAGGGCGGCTTTATTTGCTCGAGCAACTGATGGACAAATTTATAGATAAAAGCGAACGACACATACAGGCGTAAAAACAAATCCCCACACACGTTAGCTGGGTATGGGGATTTCCACATCGGTGAGCAGTTTAAATGAAGGGCCACTTTCCACTAGGAAGGTGGCTCTTTTCTTGTGTTTTTTTAAGGGCCCCAAAAAATAGGCTTATGCAGGAGGAGCCAATCAAGGATGGTCTTTCATACATGTAGTGTATATTCGCTGAAGGGTATTCGTGTATTGGATAGCTTCACCCGTTCGGCAAAAGTTTACTAAGTAGTATATTTGGATACTGGAGGTAGTAATTATGGATGATTTCCAAAACGAACTTAAAAAGTTGAAAGTTGACAAATTCCAGGGGGGAGATGTATCGCCTTGGGAAAATGAAAGTCAGCAAGATGCAATGCTAGTTCAGAGAAGATGCGGACGGTGTCATCGCTGCTCGTGCAGTTGTTCATGTAGCTGCTCATGCAGTTGTTCGTGCAGTTGTTCCTGTAGCTGCTTTTGCATCTTCCTCAATTGCTTCCGATGCAGTCGTTGTTCCCGTTGCTTCTAGGGTCCTAAAGGCAACTTCGAGCTACCTGAGAAAAAGAGATAGCCCCTGTATAGTCAAGGTGTTTGGCTTACAGGGGCTATCTCTCTAAAAGTTGAGGTATGAGGGACAAATAGCCATACATAAGATTACGGTGAAGGGTGCTTACGCGTCATTTTGGGAACGGCTAACGGTAAGGAGGAGTGACATGACACGATTAGACTCTTCTATGCGTCTGAAAGTGAAAAAGGATACTTTTTTTCTCCCTGATGCAAAGGGAAATGTGTATTTTCGGAATAATGTGGGCTCATTTCGTATGGAAGGAAATGGGATTGGTCAGTGGATTGAAAAACTGTTGCCGGTGTTTAACGGGGAGAACACGTTGGGCGAGCTGACGGACAGATTGCCGAAAGAATATCGGGATCGTGTGTTTGAAATCGCAGAAAATTTATTCCAAAATGGTTTTGTTCAGGATGTGAGCCAAGATCGTCCGCATCAGCTTACGGACAAGATTTGCAAAAGGTATGCTTCACAAATTGAATTTTTAAGTAATCTGGCTGATTCTGGTGCTTATCGTTTCATGTCTTATCGTCAGGCTAAAGTGCTAGCGATCGGCTCCGGTCCGATCTTTGTCTCATTGATTGTGGCGTTGCTTGATTCCGGCTTGTCCAGGTTCCATATGCTGGTCAATCGTTCGCTGCCGACGGATCGACAACGGATAGTGGAGCTGGCGTCTCATGCCCGCAAAACGGACCCCGAGGTAGCCATAGAGGAGCTTGCGTTGCAGGCGGAGGTAGTAAATACTTGGCGCGAGGCTGTGCAGCCGTTTGATGCGATTTTGTACGTTTCTCAGGAGGGCAATGTAGAGGAACTGCGGGTTCTCCAAGCTGTTTGCAGGGAAGAGGGCAAGGTGCTGCTGCCAGCGATATGTCTACAGCAGGTGGGGGTAGCGGGACCGATTGTGCATCCAGACTCCGAGGAATGTTGGGAGTCGGCGTGGCGCCGTATACACCAATCCGTGCTCTGCAAAGACGAAAAGCTACACACGTTTTCCTCTACAGCGGGAGCGATGCTGGCAAATGTAATCGTGTTTGAATTGTTCAAGACCATTACGGCGGTGAACGAATCGGAACCGAAGAATAAGGTCTACCTTCTTGATCTGGAGACGTTGGAAGGAAACTGGCATTCGTTCATGTCTCACCCGTTGGTGACAGGAAAAACGAAAGTCAAATGGATAGAAGATCTTAATGAACACCTCGAACAAAAAAAGGACTCAAGTGATTCGAATGGTCTGATCCCTTATTTCAGCACATTGACATCAGCAGAATCAGGGATTTTCCACATCTGGGAGGAGGGGAACTTAAAGCAGCTTCCATTGGCCCAGTGCCGAATTCAGGCAACTGACCCGCTGTCGGAGGGACCGGCCGAGCTGTTGCCGGAGATGGTGTGCACAGGGATGACGCATGAGGAGGCTCGGAAGGATGCGGCGCTGACCGGAATAGAAGCGTATGTATCGCGTATGGTTCCCACGTTCTTGACGGAACAAATGCTAGAGCCACATGATTTTGTCGGAGTCGGAGCGGGGGAGACCGCAGTGGAGGGTGTCAGCCGCGGGTTGCAAAAGTGTTTGTTCCAAGAACTGAGCACGCAGCATATGGATCAAAAACCTTCTGTTAATCAGGTGCAATTGAGTACAGTAGAAGATGAGTATTGCCGGTTTTATTTGCAAGCATTGATCACCATGCAAGGAACACCGAGGATCGGAGTGGGAGCAGAAGTGTTTGGTTTCCCTGCGGTGTGGGTCGGTACAGGTGAACGCTGGTATGGCAGTGTAGGTTTAAATGTGACCATGGCGTTGCGTAATTCGTTGCAGTATGCCTTGCTAGTGGCACAAAATCAGGCGGAATTTCGCATACCGCTTGTGTTGTCCCGTGCATCCGTTATTTTGGAAGAACAGGAGCAAAACAGTCTGGCGATTCCCGGACTAGACGAAAAAGCGCAAACAGAGATATTGCAGTCCGCTCTACAGGTTTTGAAACGAAATCAGAAGCGGCTCTTCCTCTTGGATTTGGCGCAGGAGTCCTTTTTGAAAAAGGAACTGGCAGGAGTATATGGGGTTTTACTGCGGGAGGAGGAGTCCCGGTGAGTTCAGTCGTTTTGGTTGTCGGAGAAGGGCTCTTGGCGGATCTCGTGTGCAAAGAATTGTCTGGCCCATACGAGGTCGTTCGTCAGACGGATTTGAAGGCCCAAATACCGAAAACAGCGGAAATAGCTTTGGTGTTGCACGATGCTTGGAATCCTTTCGTACATCGCGAGGTGGAAGCGGTGTTGCAAACATCTGGCATCCCTTGGCTGCGCGGTTTCGTTTCGTTTGGTGAAGGCGTGGTTGGGCCGCTGGTGCGTCCTGGTACGCCGGGGTGTTCGCAGTGTGCTGATCTGCGATATCTGATGGCGGGACGTGAGCGTCAAGAGATATGGGAGCTGCAACAACGGCTGGGCGAGCAAGGGAATATCTCACGTGATGCATGGGCATCGCACATGGGGCTTTTGCAGATGACTCACGTGCTCGTGGCAGAGGTACAGCGGGTGCTAACAGGCGAGCAAGCCCACTTGGAAGGTCGGTTATTTTTGATCAACCTGAAAATGTTAAGGAGTTCTCGCCACTTCATTCTGCCTGACCCGTCATGTGAGGTTTGCGGTCAGATGCCCGAAGATTCGGCGCTTGCAGCTCGTATATCACTAAAACCTAATCCGAAGATCAGCGCCGACAGTTACCGCTCTCGCTCCATGGACGATCTCAAGAAGGTTTTGGGTAAAGAGTATCTGGATTACCGAACAGGCTTTTTGAATAAAAAACTGCGTGATCTGGTGTCGCCGTTTGCCGATGTAAGTGTTAGTCTGCCGTTGTTCACTGGGGACGAGGGGACAGCAGGGCGGACGCATTCGTATGAGGATAGCGAGATGACAGCCATATTGGAGGGCTTGGAGCGGTACTGCGGAATTGCACCTCGCGGCAAGCGGACCGTGATCCGTGACAGTTTCCACAATCTTGCGGATCAAGCGCTCGATCCCGTCAAGGTAGGGCTACACACCGAGGAACAGCATGAGAGACCTGATTTTCCGTTCGTACGGTTTGATCCTGACCGACCAATGTATTGGGTATGGGGCTACTCGTTCTTGCAAGAGCGCTCGATTTTGGTTCCGGAGATGCTTGCCTATTACGGGATGGGTGATAAGGATTGCTTTGTGTTTGAAACTTCCAACGGATGCGCGTTGGGCGGCAGTCTGGAAGAGGCGATTTTCTACGCCATTTTGGAAGTGGTGGAACGTGATTCATTCCTGATGACCTGGTATGGGGAGCTTCCTCTTCCGCGTATTGACCCCTTTTCGATTCACGATCAGGAATTGCACTTGATGCTCTACCGTTTGCAGGCGGTGGCCGGTTATGATGTCTATGTGTTTAACGCGACGATGGAGAATGGGATTCCCAGCGTTTGGACACTGGCGAAAAACAGAAAAGAAAAGGGAGTCAATCTGATCTGTGCGGGCGGCGCTCATCCAGACCCTGTGCGGGCGTTGAAAAGCTCAATCCACGAATTGGCCGCTATGCTACTGACATTGAACGAGAAGTTTGAGGCTAACCGTGAAGAGTATGTGCGTATGTTCCACGATCCGTTTCTGGTGAAAAAGATGGAGCATCATTCTATGCTGTACGCTTTGACGGAAGCGGAAGAGCGCCTGCAATTTTTGCTGAATGATTATCGTCCATTGCGAACGTTTGAAGAGGAATTCATACCGAAGCCAAAGTATGGCGACTTAACGGATGATTTGAAGTCCCTTCTCCAGACGTTCCGCCGATTGAATCTCGATGTGATCGTGGTGGATCAGACGACACCTGAAATCTTGCGGAACGGACTGCATTGCGTAAAAGTACTGATTCCGGGGATGTTGCCGATGACTTTCGGACATCACCTGACCCGCGTTAAAGGACTGGATCGGGTACTACAAGTGCCCATGGAGCTTGGGTATACGAAGCAGCCGTTAACGTATGAACAGCTCAATCCACATCCGCATCCGTTTCCATAAATCGTGATAGGGAGGGAAAAGGATGAGGCTGGATACGTTTCTGCACACTCTTCATTTCGATACAGAAAAGGCAATACCACCTGACTTCGAGGTGGACTGGGAAGACGCACCCTTGCCATTTAAGCTTTACCGTGGCTTGCCTGTCATCCCGTTGTCTGCGGAAATACCGCTTATGCTGGAGGAGCGACAAGCGATCACGAAACCAGATCTACGAGAAATAAGTCATTTTCTCTGGTACGTATACGGTCTGACTCAATTCAGCGGGTCTGTCCTTGATCTGAATACGATGGAACAAGCTTTTGGACCGATACAATCGTACCGACGGTTTGTTCCGTCTGGCGGTGCGAGGTATCCAAACGAAATATACGTATATCTGAAGCTGGAAGGTGCCCATACCGGTATCTACCATTATGATGTCGCTCACCAGCGATTGGTTTTATTGCGTAAAGGAAATTTCGATGATTATATGGCTCGTGCTCTCGGCAATCGCTGTGATCTATCGACTTGTTTTGCGACCGTTTTTGTGACGACCATGTTTTGGAAAAATTTCTTTAAATACAATAACTTCGCCTATCGCCTGCAAGGCCTGGATGCTGGCGTGCTGATAGGGCAATTACTCGAAGTTTCGAAACGGTTTGGCTATGAATCGGGGGTATATTTCCAGTTTCTCGATCGTGCGCTTAACCATCTGCTGGGGCTGTCAGAACAGGAGGAGAGCGTCTATGCGGTCATCCCGCTGTCGGTGGAGCCGGGAAGTACGTGGTTTGGGAAAGGGAATGGCGCAAATGAAAGCGTCACGGCCGCTGAATTGTGTCGGGAGTTGCTAACGGTAGAGCATGATCACTACGTACGGTCTCAACGGGTTTTGCCATACCCGATGCTGATCCAAATGACCGAAGCGTCCCAACTGGAATCTCTACAATCGTTTCGGCGGTTTGAAGGAGAAGAGAACATTACCTATGAGGGTAGCACAGTGGCACTCCCTCAAGTAGGACGGTTCTTTTATGATCTGGGCTCGGTCTGCAGAAAACGGGTTTCGCCAGAAATGGGTTTTGTTTTAGGCAAGGTAAGCCAACAGCAATTGGCTACTTTATTACAAGAGGCGACTGCTTCCTTCCAATATCGAAACGATTTGGATGAGGACCAGGAGAATCGCCAACCCCGTGTCTTCCTGTATTGCTGTTTGTACAACGTAGAAGACATTCCAGATGGTGCCTACCGCTATGACAGTGAAGCTCATGCGTTGCGGCAGATACGTCTTGGCGATCATCGGCTTTACCTGCAACAAGGCATGAATCTGGACAATGTAAATCTGTTTCAGGTACCGCTCTGCTTTCATGTGGCAGGGGATAAAGATCACCTCAAAGCAGCACTGGGGTACAGAGGATATCGCATCCAGCAGATGGAGGCGGGCATGCTTGTGCAACGTCTACTTTTGGCGGCTACTGCTCTCGGCATGGGCGGGCACCCACTGCTTGGCTATGACGTGGAGTCTTGTGATAATCTCAATCGGATGGATTCGCATGGAAAAACCAGCTTGATCCAGATTCCGGTTGGTCCCTATCGTCCGAGGTCCCGATTGGAGGGGAGTTTGCATGGCTAGGGGTGAATGAGAAGAAGCAAAAGGTTGTCGAGACATCAATCGGCAACCTTTTTTTCTACGACCGATAATATATGGAGCCGATATAAAGAAGAGAATTTTGAAATTATTCGGGTTACTTGGCAGAAAAGAAAGTCATTTATGTAGAGACAATCAAAAAAAGACCCAGTGTCCGACCGTCACTTGTTCCATATTATGAGGATTGCAGGAAATTTTTTAAGGGTTTATGAGATCTTGAAAGGTAATCTTTATAATATTTTCTTTAAATTGTAAACATATAAATAAGGAATTGTTTTTTCACAACAACGGAACATACGAACTAGACCTAAAAAAGTATGTTTCATGTTCAACTAACGGGTTCGATAGTTGAAAAGTGGCAGACACAACAGAGGCAGTCTAGGACTTTATTTTCTCTTCTTAGTCCGCCGTTGCGGTTATTGAAGGTTTTAGGAATAAAATAGGCTCTGTGAGGAGCCTTTTCCTTTTTAAAGTACGCATTTTATACTTTATATACATGTATCCAACGTTTAAAGCGTTGGATACATGTAAGTTATTTTAAATTAGTCTTGATGAATGATGAAATCTGTATTGTTGCCTTCATTCCTGTGTCAAGCTGGAATGTTTCTGCCTGCAATGTATAAATTCCCTGAACAGACTATTCCCTCTGATTATTCATGGTGTTTGCCCGTTTCTCTGAAGCTGTAATGGTACCATCCTCTGCAATGGTAACACCTGAAGAGATTGACTCGATCCGCTTGATCAATTGACGAGAATTTTCTTCATTCATCGGAACAGCCTGACCAAGCTCTGCGTGGTATGGGATCATTTTCAGTTCCTTAACGCCTTCCTTCGTCAGGGTAGCTTGTAGCAACATGGTTTCCCAGGTTTTCGGCTGTGTGGCGCGGGTAAAGATGAAATTTCCCATGCTGTATGCAACCCATTTTCCATCAAGCTGCTCAAAGCCTTGGAGAACATGAGGATGACCACCAACAATAAGATCAGCCCCTGCGCTCACAAGAGCTTTAGCCAATTCCTTTTGGTGCTCTACAGGAAAATCTACCTTTTCCTTTCCCCAATGAGCGATGACAATGACTAGATCAGCTTCCTTTTTGGCAGCTTGTACAGCCTCCACTGCCCGTTTAGGATCATACATTACCGCTAGGCCTGTCTTATTTTTGCCGGCATACCAGCTAATTTCTGGAACGACACGACTAAAGCCGAAGAATGCCATTTTAATCCCATTACGTTCTACAAAAACAGGGGAATAGGCACGATCAGCATTAACACCAGCTCCTACATACGCGATCTTCTCCTTGTCTAACGTGTACATCGTATCTAATAATCCGTCTTCTCCCTGATCCATTGAATGATTGTTGGCTAGATTCACGAGATCAATCCCTGATTTCTTCATAGCCGTGACTGCTTCAGGCGATGATTTATAGACAAACTGCTTGTTTGCGGCCGGAGACCCTTTTTCGGTGATAGGAGTCTCCAAGTTGCCGATTGTGTAATCGTCGGCTAGGAATATATCTTTTACATGCGTAAAGGCATGATCATATCCTTTATCCTTTAATAAAGTCTCCACATGTCCAGACATCATGATATCGCCTGCAAACGTAAGACGAACATTGTCAGGTGTAGGTTTTGTTGAGTCTGAAGATGCGCCATTTTGAGAGGAGAAGAAGTTGTCAATTTTTTCGGGAAGATAGATACAAGCGACGATTAGGAGGCCTACTGTTAACAGAACAGTGTTTGCCAAAATAAGCAGGCGGAGTCGCTTACGCTGTTCTTGCTTCTTTTTGTTACGTCTGATTTGAAGACGACTCGGTTTTTGTTGAACCATTATTCACCTCAAAAACTAGATTTATCAATTTATAAGACGGTACAGCTAAGAAAAAGTGACAAATGTAGGATGGAGAATAGATTTGGGTCACTAAACCCTTATTCTAAGAAAATATTTATCCGGAAGGGTTACAAATATCTTACAAAATCCTTCTCTCAAAACGAAAAAAAGAGGCTTATCGGTAGCCTCTTCTCAAGCATGCTAAATCATGTATTCCTACTAGTATTTTTTTAGCTAAGCATCCTTTTTTAATCGGGCATCTAAAACAAAGGTTCCAAATGGGATAACCGATGCTAGCACAGCACCTATCGCACGAATGAATGACCATCTTAACGCAAAAGTAGCATGAGCGATAACGAATAGATAGAGAACAAACAGAACACCATGCAAGGGCCCGATCACTTGTACACCAATTGGCAGATCAGCATAATACTTTAGTGGCATCGCGATAAACAGCAGAAGTAAGAAGGAAAGACCTTCTAAAAAGCCAACCACACGAACACGTCCCAAAACGGTTTTTAGCATAGATGGATTCGACCCTCTCTTTCTAAAATATAAAGAATATAGCTATGACTTTCGATAATTAACACTATTTTATTACAGTTTACTTTCGAAAGTCCACGTCTTGTCTGGTCAATTTGTGAAAATTTGGTGATCGGAAGAATAAGATTCCCGATAAGAGCAACAGGATAAGGCAAATGCTAAATAAGATTTCGCCACCAAAGGTAAGCAACACAACTCCGCCTAAAAAAGGACCAAATGTGCGTGAAATATCCCAGTGAATGCCGTGTAAAGAGAAATAACGGCCGCGTTCCTCTGGAGGAGCAATATCGGAAATGTACGTATGCAAGCGTGTTAGTCCGATGGTTTCTCCCACAGTCCAAGATAGTTGAACGAGGATAAGGACGAGTATGCTTTTAGAAAATCCGTAGGCGGCCGCGGTTACCATAAAGCATGAGCAGGATAACAGCATCACACGCTGAAAGGATAATCGTTCTGTAAGCTTGACTAATGGGAGCTGTAATATCACAGCTAAAATGGCTTTAATGGTTGAGAGAGTTGCAATAATAGATACATAGTTAACAAAGCTTTCTTGCAAATAGATACGGAAGCTAGTCTCCGTTTGAGCATAGAAAAAACTGATTGGTAGAGTGTAGATCATCAGCTTGAGTACATGTTTGTATCTCGTGATCAGTGCAGTCATTCGATGGAATGATAAGTAACGATGCTTACCCGTTCCTTTAGAAGCATGGCTTACTCCAATGCGCTCGGAAGATTTGGTTTCTTTCTCCGCTGTTTCCGACACCTCTACCTGATCAGACGAGGAAGAGGGAGCAGTAGCTGAGACAGGAGCTGTTTCAGGCAATTTCCACCAGCATACAAGCATGTAGATAAATATGGATAACGCTTCTATACCAAATAGCCAGGTAGGATCATACTGGTATAGCAGCATTCCCCCAACAGGACCTAATGCAAGACCAGTATAGCTAATGGTATTGAGTAATCCGAACACTTCCACGCGTTGATTCTCTGTTGTTACATCAGCAATTTGGGCACGTTGGGCAGGAACAAACAATGATTGTCCCGCTCCATGCAGCATGTACAGCAGGGCAAAGCTAAGTACCGAGTCAGCAAACATAAAACCTGCCATTGCTATACTTTGCATAATCAGAGCAAGTAACATCACGGGTTTACGGCCTAATCGATCGGTAATGCCGCCTCCGAGCAGTGTAACCATGATGTCGGTTAACGGCTGTAATCCGACTATAAGCATAGGTACTAGCACAGCACCATTTAATTTATCATGCAGATATAATAATAAAAATGGGGCAAGCATTGAGCCAGATAGGCTGGTTATGAATGCTCCAAACATTCTGATCCAGATGGTGATATGATAGCGGTGAGTCCCATTTTTTTTCAATGGATGACGTAATTTCATAACTTGATCCCCCTTTGTTTTGCTGATTGTATGGCATAAGGGAGACAAGAAAAAGAGAAGAAGAGAAAGCTCTACTTTTTCCTCTTTTCGTAAGGGGGGGACCCCCGAATCATTTATATCAGGAGTCAATGATGAGAAATAGAGGTTGTAGTGGTAGTTGAACAAGGGAAAAGGAAGAGTCGATATGTATATCATAGATGATTTTATTCGATTTCGAACGGAATTGATTCATGTTCCATTAAAAGAGCCTATTTCGATTTCTCTTGAGCAAATTGCTACTTTGTTGTGCTGCACTACCCGGAATAGTAGGTTTATTTTGCAGAAATGGATTGCTCTTCAATGGATTGCATGGATACCTGGCAAAGGAAGGGGAAATCGTTCACAGCTTTCCTTTCTAGTTGAGCCAGATGAAATAGTAGTCAGCCATGCGCAACAGATGATTTATTCAGGACAGGTAGCAGAAGCACTGACCCTTATGCAAAAATATACGGTTACTCTGCCAAGGGCTAATGAACGATTCCAGCGATGGTTTCGAGGACAATTTGGATTACAGTGGGAACGGGAGCAAGGCAAACGGATCGAGACACTGCGTCTTCCTTTAGGTGAACCATTATCTGTAGTTGACCCTATCCACGCTTATTTACGCTCCGAGTGCCATATCAGTCAGCATATTTGTGAAACGTTGCTTCGCTATAATAAGACATCTGGAAGAATGGAATCTCACCTAGCCTACCATATCGAAAAGAATGAATCTGGGGATTGCTGGACGATTTTTTTGCGCAAAGGAATCTTGTTTCACCATGGGCGGGAACTACTAGCAAGCGATGTCATTTATAGCTTTCATCGCTTAGCAAGGGAGAATTCTCCTTATCAATGGCTTACGCGAGAAATAAGTGAGATGATCGAGCGCGACGATCGAGTAATTGAAATAAGGCTTACAGGTCCTAATCATTTGTTTGATCGTTATCTAGGAAATGACCATCTTGCCATTGTTCCAAGGGATTATGTAGAGCAGGTAGGTACCGATTTTGCTAGGATGCCGGTAGGAACGGGGCCGTTTAAACTGATTCGCAACGATGATGGCCTGGTCATACTTGAAGCCTTTGAAAGCTATTTCGGTGTTAGACCCCATCTGGATCGTGTGCAGTTTATTGCGTTGCAAAAAAAGACTGATGAAAACGAACAGATAACAACGTATGGTATGTGGTATGAAATGGATGAAGTAGTTAATGTAGAGCAAACAGGAGAGGGGGACAGCGGGGAGTGGCAAAGGGCAACGAGCGATGATTGGTGTGTTCAGTATCTAAGCTGCAATCAGCGAAAAACAGGACCTACGGCAAATCTCTCCTTTCGACAGGCGCTGCAACTGATTTTATCCCCCAAACAGATGCTGCACAAACTGGGAGGGGCACGCCATGAAGTAGCTACGTGCTTTGCTTCTTGGAAAAGAGATAGCTTACCGAAAGAAGAGAGCCAACGAGAATCTGAGCTGTGTCTTTTTGAGCATGTGCGTTTGTTACTACAACAAAGCAATTATCAAGGAGAATCTCTTCGTTTACATACTTTTACCGATCGAGATCATGTGGAAGATTGCGAATGGATTAAAGAGCAGTGTGCGATGTATGGGATAAGCATCGAAGTTCATTATTATGCGGTGAGTGAGTTACTGCGGCCTATCACTATTGAGCAGGCTGATTTGATTCATGATAGTGCCACAGTGGGCGATGATACCGAGCTGTCTTTATTAGAAGTTTTTTTATCATATAACAGTTTTATTTATTCTCATATGAAGGATAAGGATCGGCACAGCATTGACAGGGCGATTACTCACCTACAAAGCCTTCAATCAGGGATAGATCAACAGAAGGCGATCGCCAAAATAGAGCAAATACTACAGCAACAGATAGCTTATCTACCCCTTTACCGCAATCGGATAGGGTTAATGGTTGACCCGCGTCTGCACGGAATCAGAATTAATCGCCAAGGACATGTGGATTATCGTACATTGTGGTACAAGCATAGGAGTTAAGAGAATAGGTGATACAGAAAAGGAATGAAAAGTGACAGCATAATACCAACTGCTGTGACAACTAAGAAGCCTAACACAATATATAATATTTTTTCTACCACCCAAGGCAAACCAGAGTTTTGGCAGCCTTTTTTCTCTCGGAAAAATGTCATGAGAACGACAGCACTGGTAAAGATAATGGTATATCTCACCACACGAAGGATGTATTCCATCCAAGTCAGATCTTGAGTAGTCATCCGACCAGAATATAGCGTGATTTCGCGCTTTTCGGGCACCAAGAGAATCATGATAGCTAAGCCAACAAGAAAGCCATATGTTGCACTTTTGACTAATTTATCTTCCATGAGGGAACCTCCTAGTCTCATTGTATCTCTGACTATTTTAACAGTTTTTTCCTTGGAATTCATAGTAAAATGCGAAAAAGATCGTTTTTTGTAGAATTCGAAGTGGAAGCATCGAGGCTAGGAATGTATTATGGAGTGGACATTGTTTTTGAGGCAGTGCCTGAGAAGGAGGACTTACCGTGGCGAATTATGCCGACAGACGAATTTATTCCCCTTATATGATTTTTTCAAGGGAAGAGTGGAGGGGCCTGCGAAATGAAACGCCCTTATCCATCTGTGAAGAAGATTTAGCTGATCTAGAAGGGCTTAATGAGAAACTATCACTAGAGGAAATCAGTGAAATCTATCTGCCTCTCTCCAGGCTGTTAAATTTATATGTAGCAGCATCACAAGAGTTGTACAAGGCTGCCGATACTTTTCTGGGGAATCGTTCAGAAAAGGTACCGTTTATCATTGGAATCGCTGGTAGTGTCGCCGTTGGAAAAAGCACAGCAGCACGGGTGTTGTTATCCTTGTTGAAACGCTGGCCTAATCATCCAAAGGTGGAGCTGGTTACTACGGATGGCTTCCTTTATCCAAATGAGATTTTGGAAGAACGCGGGCTGATGAAACGTAAGGGCTTTCCGGAAAGCTATGATACAACAAAGCTGATCAATTTTTTAGCAGACGTAAAATCTGGCGTAAAAGAAGTGAGTTGTCCACTTTACTCCCACTTGACCTACAATATTTTGCATGATCAGGAGCAAATCGTTTCGCAGCCCGATATCTTGATTGTGGAAGGATTAAATGTCTTGCAGGTAGGACGTACGATGGATAATGAAAATATGCCTCAGGTGTTTGTCTCTGATTTCTTTGACTTCTCCATCTATGTGGATGCCGATGAAAAAGACATACGCGAGTGGTACTTGAATCGCTTTTTATTGCTAAGACAGACGGCCTTTCAGAAGCCGGCTTCTTATTTCCATCGATATGCGCAGCTATCGGATGAAGAGGCGCTGGATGTAGCAAATAACATCTGGCGGGAAATCAATGCAGTTAATTTACATAAAAATATTTTACCTACTCGTTATCGCGCTGATTTGATTTTGACGAAGGGAAAACAACATGCTATTAAACAGGTGATGCTACGAAAGCTGTGAGCAGACGCAGGTTTTGTCACAGAATATACAACTGTATGACATGACCTTACAATCATTGTCTTTTCCAAAAGTTATCAGTAAGATAAAAGAGGGACAGGTCTCTTACAAGAAACAGGGACTTTTTGTGTATGTACATAGGCGGAGCAAAGGCTCACGCTAAACCATAAGAAGGAGTTGTGTCACATGTCAGCCAATGAAGCATTGCTCACGTTGGAAGGATGGTTTACCTATCATGACTTCCGTAAAATGAACTGGGAAAAATGGAAAAAAGCATCTAGCGAAGAACGCCAAGCGGCTCTTGACGAACTAACTTCCCTCATGCGTGTATGGAATGATGCAGAATCCGAGACTGGTGGTAGCACGGCTGTTTATTCTGTACTGGGACATAAAGCCGATCTATGCTTTATCTTCTTACGCCCTACAATGGGTGAGCTTGATGAGTTAAAAACAGCGATCAATAAAACTCGCTTTGCAGATTATACAGAGACGGATTACTCCTACATCTCCGTGGTAGAGTTAAGCAACTATGTAAACAATCCTGGTCAAGACCCTAAAGCGAATCCGCATGTACGTGAGCGTTTGTATCCAATTCTGCCAAAATGGAATCACTTCTGCTTCTATCCGATGAACAAAAAACGTGGAGAAAAAGACAATTGGTATTCCATGACAATGGACGAGCGTCGTGAATTGATGCAGACTCACGGATTGACTGGCCGTAAATATGCCGGTAAAATCAAGCAAATCATTGGCGGTTCTGTGGGCTATGACGATTGGGAATGGGGCGTTACCTTATTTGCTCATGACCCAATTGAATTGAAACACATTGTATATGAAATGAGATTCGATGAAGTAAGTGCTCGTTATGGTGAGTTCGGGACCTTCTTGGTCGGTAACTATGTAAATGAAGAAGCTCTACGAAAAATGTTTGCACTTTAAATAATGAATGTTCCTTTAAAAGAAACCGGTGAGCAAAGGCTTATCGGTTTTTTGCTTTTTTACCTTTTTGCACAATATCAGGTGGTCAGACCTGTTGGAATGGGGCAAACTGGTATATGATAGATACATAAGTGAACTGACAATCAATACGGCTCTAGCTAGAGCGATCATAGGCGGGGGACTAACCATGAGTATCAGTCAAGAAACACGTCAGGAAAAAGATTTTCTGGGAACAAAAGAGGTACCATTGCATGCTTATTATGGCATTCAAACGTTACGTGCTGTAGAGAATTTTCCGATCACAGGCTATCGTATTGATGGGGAGCTAATTAAAGCACTCGGCTATGTAAAAAAAGCCGCGGCTCTAGCCAATATGGAAGTAAAGCAGCTTTCTTCCAAATTAGGTGATCCAATCGTACAAGCTTCTCAGGAATTGATTGATGGCAAATGGCACGATCAATTTATCGTTGATCCTATTCAGGGTGGTGCCGGCACCTCTATCAATATGAACGCTAACGAAGTAATAGCAAACCGTGCATTGGAAATCATGGGTGCGGTGAAAGGCGACTATTTTTCCCTAAGCCCAAATACGCATGTAAACAAAGCGCAATCTACAAATGATGCGATTCCTACAGCCGTACATATTGCGGTTCTGCGTTTGATTAATCAGCTACTCGGTACTATGGAAGCGTTGCGAGATGCATTCATAGACAAGGCAAAGCAATTTGATCATATCATTAAAATGGGGCGCACTCATTTACAGGATGCTGTTCCGATTCGGATGGGCCAGGAATTCGAAGCATACAGCAGAGTATTAGATCGAGATATTAAACGAATTGGGCAGACTCGTCAGCACCTGTATGAAGTAAACATGGGGGCAACAGCAGTAGGTACAGGGCTAAATGCCGATCCAATCTATATCGAGCGGGTCGTTAAAATTCTTGCAGAGCTGACCGAATTGCCATTGGTAAGCGCAGAAAATTTAGTCGATGCAACGCAAAATACTGATGCTTATACAGAGGTATCTGCGGCTTTGAAGGTTTGTATGATCAATATGTCTAAAATCGCTAACGATCTACGCTTACTGGCTTCCGGTCCTCGTGCTGGATTAGGTGAGATTAGTTTGCCTGCTCGTCAACCAGGCTCTTCCATTATGCCGGGGAAAGTAAATCCAGTAATGGCAGAGGTAGTGAATCAGGTAGCATTCCAAGTGATTGGGAATGATCATACGATTTGCTTAGCTTCTGAAGCGGGTCAATTAGAGCTGAACGTGATGGGGCCTGTACTTGTATTTAATCTGATCCAATCCTTGACCATTATGAATAATGTATTTACCGTATTCCAGAAAAACTGTCTGGAAGGTATTGAAGCAAATATAGAGCGGTGCCGCCAGTACGTAGAAAATAGCGTGGGCATTATTACTGCACTTAATCCGCATTTAGGCTATGAACCAGCAGCGCGTATTGCCAGAGAGGCAACCCTGACTGGTAGATCGGTACGTGAGCTGTGCCTAGACTACAATGTATTGACGGAAGAGGAGCTCGACATTATTTTAGACCCGTATGAAATGACGCATCCGGGAATAGCTGGGGCATCTCTTTTAGATCGCGAATAAAACGAAAAAGCAATATAATAAAAGTAACAACGCAACAATTAATGGGCGGTCAATTCCGATAAAAAACACGGAAATGATCGTCTATTTTTGTACTTGCCTAGAATAAAAGGACAAGGAGCGAGGCCAGATGCTTACTTTACAGCAAGCAGCAGCGGTACAGGCAACATTTGCTCACGAACTGATAACCGGAACAATGGTGCATGAGGCAGAGTTTTCGATACGACAGCAACAGCTTCAAATGACAATTCGTCCTGAGCTTGCATTGGTGATATCACTCGATCGTTATCCTGATGTAGCAGTGAATCAGCCTGCTGGCTGGCGCCAAGAAATTGGACAAGAGTTACTTGGGGTATTGCATCAGGCTTTAGCTGTTCCTTTTGTATGGTGCTGGGTTTCAGAAGGAGTTATTGTCGTATTACTGGAGCTACTCGATGAGACAAAGAATAGGCAACAGACTTTTGCTGATCAAAAGGCACGTCAGATTGCCTCTCAGATTGTTCAGCATGCTGATGAGAAAAGGATATCCGTCTCCATTGGCATGGGGGGCTTCTATGAAAATCCGCTGTATATGCAGCATTCCTATGAAGAGGCACAAATGGCTTTAAAGGATCGTTTTTTTCAAGGAAATCAGTTGATTTTGCCCATAAGAACGAAGCGAGATCGGGATAGCAGAAGCAGAAGAAATTCCTCCATACCTAGCAAAAATCGAGCAGATGTTATCGCAAGTGTGAGAATTGGCGATGAACACGCTGTGCTAGAAGCCTTGCACAAGTTGCTTCAAGATAGGACGATGGTCGATCAGCAGGATGTGGAGAGCTTTCAATCGGAGGTCGTTGAGGTAATAACAGCTATGTCGAGAACGGTTCTGGAGCTAGGGGCAGATGCTTCCACTATTTTGGCGGAGAATGCGCGATTTATTCAGGATCTCTATCAAACAATCCGCTATGACACTTTCCTGAAAAAAGTCGAGCGGTACAGCATCCATTTGGTTCGGCAAGTAGAACAGTTAGGCATGAAAAAATATTCCCCTGTTATTCGAAGCGCTATTACGTATTTGAAGGAGCATCTGGGTGAAAAGATAGGATTGAAAGAAGTAGCACAAAATTGCTGTTTGAGTGTCTATCATTTTAGCCATCTTTTTCAACGAGAAACGGGATACAGCTTTCTTGAATACGTTCATCGCATGAAGCTGCAAAAGGCTGTTATTTATTTGGAAACAACAGATTTATCTATTAAGGAGATTGCCTTTGAACTAGGATTTGAGGATGCGAATTACTTTAGTCGCCTATTTAAAAAGCAAATGAACATGAGTCCGCGTGAATATCGTACAGCAAGATTGTGCTAGTTTTTCGCAAATTAGGCTAGATGCAACGTAAGCGCTTTCCGGTAAACTGAAACAAATAAACAGTTTTTTAGGAAAAGTCACATAATTACAGACGGTGCTAGACAACCATCCTAAGGGAAAGGGCTTTGATATCATCTGCTTCGATCCACTTAAAGGCTCATGGGAAGTGACGGTACGAGCTTTCCGAAATCATAATATATCCTTCTGAACGGGATGTGCCCATCCAATCGACAGCTAGCAAGCCCGTTGTGTTTGTAAGTCAATGTTTGCCTATACGAAAGGGGAATGTAGTATGACAACAACCAATAAAAGAGTAGTGCGAGCTCCGCGCGGCAATGAATTAAACGCGAAAGGCTGGGAACAGGAAGCGGCTTTGCGCATGCTGATGAATAACTTGGACCCAGAGGTTGCAGAATGCCCTGAGGATTTGGTTGTGTATGGAGGGATTGGTAAAGCGGCACGTAACTGGGCTAGTTTTGACAAAATTGTTGAATGCTTAAAAGAATTAGAAGCAGACGAGACATTGTTAATTCAATCGGGTAAACCAGTAGGAATATTCCGTACCCATTCCCAAGCCCCACGTGTGCTGTTATCGAACTCGGTGTTGGTTCCTGCTTTTGCAAATTGGGAGACATTTCGTGAATTAGATCAAAAAGGCCTGATGATGTACGGACAAATGACAGCAGGTAGCTGGATTTATATTGGAACACAAGGAATTTTGCAAGGTACGTATGAAACCTTTGCAGAAGCTGCACGCCAGCATAATCATGGCACGTTAAAAGGCACCATCACTCTAACAGCAGGCATGGGCGGCATGGGGGGAGCTCAACCATTAGCTGTTACGATGAATGAAGGTGTGGTCATCGCAGTTGATATTGACGCTGCTCGCATCCAACGCAGGATTGATACTCGTTACTGCGATGTGATGGTGCATGATTTAGATACAGCATGGCGGATAGCAACAGAAGCGAAGAACGAAGGCAGAGCCTTGGCCATTGGCTTGGTCGGTAATGCCGCAGAGATTTTTCCAGAGATGGTTGCACGTGGGCTAACGCCTGAATTCGTCACTGACCAGACCTCGGCACATGATCCTTTGAATGGATATGTACCCATCGGTTATGGATTAGAAGAGGCAAAATCATTAAGAGAGAGCGATTCAAATCAATACATTCAATTAGCAAAACGTTCAATGGCTACCCAAGTACGGGGCATGCTTGATTTGCAAAAGGCAGGGTCGATCGTCTTTGATTACGGGAATAACATTCGTCAGGTTGCTTTTGATGAAGGGGTTGAGGATGCTTTTCAGTTTCCCGGATTTGTTCCAGCCTATATTCGCCCATTATTTTGTGAGGGCAAGGGGCCGTTTCGTTGGGCTGCTTTGTCAGGCGATCCACATGATATTTATAAGACAGATGAGCTTGTGTTAAAGCTGTTCCCAGAGAACGAGCATCTCCGCCGTTGGATTACGATGGCCCAGGAAAGAGTAGCATTCCAAGGCTTGCCCGCCCGTATCTGCTGGTTAGGGTACGGAGAGCGTGTCAAAATGGGGCTTGCTATCAATGAAATGGTACGAAGCGGTGAGATTTCAGCACCAATCGTCATTGGACGAGATCACTTAGATTGTGGTTCTGTTGCTTCTCCAAATCGGGAGACAGAAGCAATGAAGGACGGCAGTGATGCAGTGGCAGACTGGGCTATTTTAAATGCGCTGGTCAATACCTCTGCGGGTGCAAGCTGGGTCTCCGTCCATCATGGCGGCGGTGTAGGAATGGGGTATTCCTTGCACGCAGGAATGGTAGTTGTCGCAGATGGTTCGTTGGAAGCAGAAGAACGACTGAAACGTGTACTTACAACCGATCCGGGCATGGGAGTTATTCGCCACGCTGACGCAGGCTATGAATTAGCCGTTAAAACAGCGAAAGAGCGTGGGGTTCGAGTACCGATGCTTGATATGTAAAAAGCAACGGAGTAAAAGGGAATAGGAGGAAAGCGTGATGTCGCAAATCGATTTGCTTGTGCATAATATCAAAGCACTCGTCACAATGGCTGGGCCAGCCGGGGCACGTTCTGGGGCTGAGATGAAAGAGATTGGATTGGTTCAAGACGGGGCAGTAGCCGTGGTAGATGGACGAATTGTGGCAGTTGGACGAGAAGAGGACGTGCAAAAACAAATCCAAGGGGCTGACATTTCTACAGAATGGGATGCAAAGGGAAAGCTAGTTACACCTGGATTAGTCGAGCCGCATACGCATTTGGTGCATGGAGGCTCTCGTGAGCATGAATTATCCCTTAAATTAAATGGAGCCAGCTATCTGGAAATTTTAGAAAAGGGCGGGGGAATCTTAAGCACGGTGCGAGCTACGCGTGCGGCTACTGAAGAGGAACTGTTTGTAAAGGCAAAGAAGAGCCTGGATCAAATGCTGCAATTCGGTGCAACTACCGTAGAAGCAAAAAGCGGCTATGGCCTTAGCGTGAAAGAAGAACTAAAACAGCTTCGGGTAACCAGTGCGTTACAAAAAGCGCATCCAGTCGACTTAGTCTCTACTTTTATGGGGGCGCATGCAGTCCCCACCGAATATAAGGGACAAACAGATGAATATGTTGCTTTGGTTATTAACGAAATGCTACCTGAGGTAAAACGTTCTGGATTGGCTGAATTCTGTGACGTATTTTGCGAGCATGGGGTGTTTAGTGTAGAGCAATCGAGGGCTATTATGCAGGCAGCTCGTAAGCTTGGCTTTAGATTGAAGCTTCATGCAGATGAAATTGAACCGTTGGGGGGAGCAGAATTAGCCGCCGAGCTAGGCTGCATTTCTGCTGAGCATTTGTTAGCGGCAAGCGATGAGGGATTACTTGCGATGAAGGAAGCAGGTGTTGTAGCAGTCTGCTTGCCAGCAACCTCCTTTAATCTTCGACTGAGTAAGCATGCTCGCGCTAGAAAAATGATCGAGTTAGGTGTTCCTGTTGCCCTTTCCACTGATTACAATCCAGGCAGTTCACCTACAGAGTCATTGCAGCTTGTGATGACGCTAGGCTGCCTAAATCTGGGGCTGACACCAGAGGAGGTATTGACGGCCATGACGATCAATGCCGCTCATGCGATTGGACGTGCAGAACAGGTTGGAAGCCTTGAAGTGGGTAAACAGGCGGATTTGGTCATCTATGATGCGGATAATCTTGCATATCTGCCTTATCATTTTGGCATCAATCACGTCAAAACCGTTGTGAAAAATGGGCAGATTGTGGTGCAGGATGGAAAAGTAGCTTATGAGTAAAACGGAAAACACATAAAGTTTGAGAAAAAGACGTCAATTCTTGAAAAGGGATTGACGTCTTTTGGTAGTTCTTCCTTTCACTTTCATAGCGTGTGTAGGCAACGGAGTCCCAGCTATTATCCTTTTGAGTTCTTGCTAGCTTTCTATTTTTGTGAAATCCTCTTCCAATATTACTTTTAAAAAGGTTACTTATTTTCTATGTAATAGTCGGCATATATCAGCAAAGGTTACAAAATTGCCGAAATATATTTTTTATTTCAGAAAGGTTTGGCCCGAATTGTGAACAGGTTGAGAGAAAGTGTTCACTCCTCTTATGAAATAGGCAATAGGAAACAGATAGAGAAGGATATATAATTTTACTTATATCTTTTTAACATAAAGGAGCGTTTCAGTGAAAAAACAAATTGCTTGGGTAACAGATAGTACGGCCTATATACCTGCTGACCTTCGGGAAAAGCACGATATTTATGTCGTGCCACTCGAAATTATTTTCTCCGACGGTACCTACCGAGATGGCCTCGATATGAAGCCTGAGCAACTGTACGAAAAAATCGAGAAAACGCAAGAAGTTCCGAAGACCTCTCAACCCTCGCTGGGCAATTTTGTGGAGTTATATGAGACCCTCAAACAAAAATATGATTGTGCGATTGCTGTACATGTATCGAGTAAGCTAAGTGGAACACTTAATGCCAGCCAGAGCGCGGCCAAGCTGGCGGAGTTTCCAGTAGAGGTCGTAGATTCTAAAACGATGTCCTATCCCATTACACATATGATTCTGCAAGGAATGAAAATGGCAAAAACGGGAGCTTCACCAGAGAAGATCGCAAGCTCGTTGCGTCTTATCGCTGAGAAAACGGAGAGCTACATCCTCCTCGGAAGTCTTGATCAATTTTATCGCGGGGGACGGATGAATGGCGTACAGTTTTTCATGGGTAATCTACTTCAGATCAAACCAATTCTGCGTATTAGAGATGGTATTTTTGAAGTCTATGAAAAAATTAGAACGGAAAACAAAGCGATTGTCCGCATGCTAGCACAGCTTGATCAAGCAATGCAGAAACAACAAATTAAGAATGTACAAATTCTACACGGGAATGTAATGGAAAAAGCTCAGGCTCTCAAAAAGCGAATAAAAGAGAAGTATCAGGATGTAGAAGTGATGATTGGACCTATTAGTTCCACGATTGGTGTGCATGCCGGGCAGGGAACAATAGCGCTATCATGGATTAATGAATAGTCTGAATACAGTATATTCATGAATAGTAAAAGGGAGCGAATATGCTCCTTTTTTCTTTTATTTTAGGCGAAATTTCTTTTATTACTTCTGATTTTACGAGACAGAATTGTCGTTATAAAGCAGTTTCTACCAGTGATCACTTTCGCTTGACACCCTATCTGTGACCGGGTATATTTGTGTTGTAAGATTGTGAAACCGGTTACATTTATGAAAAAAAGGAAAACTATGAGATTTTGTGCATGTATTTTTTGGATTTATTTGGTCTTATATCGTTTATATGAAACCGGTTACACATATAGATGGTTACGAATGTGGAGTGACGGATGATGGCAACGATTCGCGATGTAGCAAAGCTGGCAGGTGTATCTGTGGCAACCGTTTCTCGTGTGCTTAACAAAACAGGCTATGTAAATGTAGAGACGGGTCGCAAGGTTGAAAAAGCAATTCAACAGCTCCAGTATGAGCCCAACTCGGTCGCGCGAGGTCTGGCGGGTAAGCGCACAAGTACGATTGCTTTTATCTTGCCAGATATCACGAACCCATTTTTTTCAGAGATGGCACGCGGTGTGGAGGACAAAGCCAGAGAATTAGGCTATACGGTGATCTTATGTAACTCTGATGATCAGGGGCACAAGGAAAAAACATATATTGAAGTTCTCAAGAAAAAATATATTGATGGCATCATTATCGCTTCCCAAACCTTGAGCAGCGAAGACATTCAAAAGATGCAACAGGATCAGATTCCCCTGGTGGTCATGGACCGTGCCCCCGAGAATCAACATTGTTCTGTCATTAGATGTAACAACTACGTGGGGGCAAAGGAAGCTGTAGCTCATTTAGTGGAGCAGGGCTGTCGCAAGATTGGACATATCTATGGCCCGCAGGAATTAATTACTGCCAGGGAGAGAATGCTTGCCTATGAAGAAAGCGTTCAAGGATTTTCCTGGTACTCACCAAGCTTAATGGAACCGGGATATTTTCAATTAAATGGTGGCCAAGAAGCAGTTAAGGAATTACTGAGAAGGCATCCCGATATTGATGGTATTTTTGTCGGAAATGATTTAATGGCCATTGGGGTGCTAAAAGGCTTGAATCAGCTTGGCAGAAGAGTGCCAGATGATGTAGCTGTATGCGGATTTGATGGCATTGCTCTGGCCTCGATGACAATACCAGAATTAACAACGGTAGCTCAACCGATCTACGAGATGGGGGAGCTAGCAGCACTTACGTTAACTCAACAAATAGAGAGCACAAAGGGATTACCGAGTGTATTTGAACTAGAGCCGATTTTTATTGAGCGCAGTTCAACCAGAAGGGAGCCATTAGCATGAAACCACCACGCATAGCTGTCATTGGCAGTCTTAACATGGATGTTGTAGTAGAAGCACCTCGTCAGCCAAAAATGGGCGAGACAATCAGCGGAGATCATGTTCATTTTATCCCCGGGGGGAAAGGAGCGAATCAAGCGGTTGCTTGCGCACGTCTAGGGGCCCAGACATCCATGATTGGTTCCTTAGGCAGAGATGCATTTGGAGATTCCTTGGAGCAAGCGATGAAGCAGGAAGGAATTCAGGTAAGTACGATAAAACGTGTTGAAAATGCTCCGACCGGCATCGCCTCCATTTTACTAGCAGAAGGAGATAACCAAATTATTGTAGTGGCAGGGGCCAATGCGCATACCTCTATGACGGATGTTGATCTGCATGCTGATACGGTAAAGGCGGCGGACATCGTGCTACTACAGTTGGAAATCCCCATCGAGACAGTTGTTCACACGGCAAAGCTAGCTAAAGAAGCCGGGAAAATGGTCATCTTAAATCCGGCGCCAGCGCAGAAGCTTCCAGATGAATTATTTGGCTATATCGATGTCATGACACCTAATGAATCAGAATTGTATCTTTTGACAGGGCTGGAACAAAATCAATCGACAGACAAAGCAACAACACTGTCTGCTGCAATGAAGGCACTCCATGCAAAAGGAGTGAAGCATGTGGTTACCACACTTGGAGCCACGGGTTCTGCCTACTTAATGAATGGCGAGACCTTTGGGACGATTGCTAGTCATAAAGTGCAGGTCGTCGATACCACAGGGGCCGGTGATTCTTATAACGCAGGGCTCGCCTATGCACTAGCCTCTGGACAGAGCATTCCAGAAGCTGTTGAGTTTGCTAGCATTGTCTCGGCACTTGCTGTAACGAAGCTGGGAGCACAGCAGGGAATGCCTACAATGAAGGAAGTCCTAGCGTTTCAATCTAAGGAATAGCTTCTTGCTAGACGTGACAGATTGGGGTCGCAACAGCTACAGCTAGGGAAATTCTTACACAGCTAAAGGGTGAGAAACATGAAGAAAATCGGGATCATGAATAGTGAAATATCAACTATCATCAGTAAGCTGGGACATACAGACCGCATTGTCATTTGCGATGCGGGCCTGCCGATTCCAGATGGGGTGAAGCGAATTGATGTGGCCCTCAAGGCAGGCTTGCCAAGCTTTCTGGATGTGCTGCAAGTAATATTAGAAGAAATGCAGGTGGAGCGTATCCACTATGCGAACGAGATGATCGAGGTTAGCCCTGCTCTTTATGAAAAAATGAAACAGGAGCTTCCTCACGTAGAAGAAAGCATCATCAGTCATGAGGAATTTAAAAAACGGACGAATGAAGCGAAAGCAATCATACGTACCGGAGAGTGCACGCCATATGCCAATGTGATTTTAGAAGCTGGAGTTACTTTTTAAAGGCGGTGTGAACGTATGACAGATCTATTGTTAGAAATGAAGGGAATCTGTAAGTCGTTTCCAGGTGTCAAGGTGCTCGATCAGGTTGAATTGACAGTGCGTCCAGGTGAGCTGGTAGCGCTAATGGGTGAGAATGGTGCAGGTAAATCTACTCTTATGAAAATCCTAGGTGGCATTTATACCAAAGATAGCGGTTCTATCACGGTTAAAGGTCAGCCTGTACCGGAGATGACCACGAAGTTAGCCGCTGAACTGGGGATTGGAATCATTCATCAGGAATTGAACCTGATTTCCCATTTATCTGTAGCCGAAAATATTTTTTTGGGACGCGAATTTACCTATGGAAAAACCAAATTTGTGAATTGGAAAAAGCTACGACAGGAAGCAAAGGTATATCTAGACAAATTAGGCATTCAGGTTGATCCCGATACCAGGGTGGGCGATTTATCGGTTGGTCAGCAACAAATGATCGAAATTGCTAAAGCGCTTTCATTACAGGCGGACATCCTTGTACTAGATGAACCAACCGCAGCTCTTACCAATCGTGAAATCGATGCTTTGTTTGAGGTCATTTTCTCCCTTAAAAATAAAGGGGTAGGCATGATTTACATCTCGCATCGGATGGAGGAAATCTTTCAGGTTAGCGATCGCATTACAGTTCTTCGTGACGGTCAGTATGTTGGCACGAAAGTAACGGCTGAGACAAACATGGACGAGCTGGTCAAAATGATGGTAGGTAGAGAAATTACAGATCGCTTTCCAAAGGTAAAGGTGTCCCTTGGCGAAGAGAAGCTGCGCGTAGATCATCTATCTGTTAAAGGTAAACTGACGGATATCTCCTTTGCAGTAAAAGCTGGCGAAATATTGGGATTTGCCGGATTAATGGGAGCAGGCCGTTCGGAGGTTGCTAAAGCTATTTTTGGACTCGAACGGCTGGAGGCAGGGAGCATAAAAGTAGAAGGCAGGTCTGTAGCTATCAACAAGCCCAAGGATGCTATTGCGGCAGGAATTGCCTTTGTAACGGAAGATCGAAAAGAAGAGGGCTTGGTTCTGTCCTTATCGGTTCGTGAAAACATAGCGTTGCCTAATCTGTCCAGTCTCTCATCCTTTGGGGTCCTTCATAAGCAGAAGGAACAGCAGCTAGCAAGAGAGACAATCGATAAATTAGTAGTGAAAACGCATAGCAGTGAGCAACGGGTTGGTTCGTTAAGCGGGGGCAATCAGCAAAAGGTTGTGATTGGAAAATGGCTGGCTACCGCTCCAAAGATTTTAATTTTAGATGAGCCAACGCGCGGAGTGGACATTGGAGCCAAGAAAGAGATTTATGATTTGATGAACCGTTTGGCACAGGAAGGTGTCGCGATCATCATGATCTCTTCAGAATTGCCTGAGGTCTTAGGAATGAGCGATCGAATTATCGTTATGCATGAAGGAAAAATAACGGGTGAATTCTCAAGAGAAGAAGCTACTCAGGAAAGCATTATGCACGCAGCAACAGGAGGAGGTCATTTCATTGCAAGCACAAACGAAACCAACGCTTACGCTTAAAGGCAACTTTTTGCAACAAATGGGACCGTTACTGGGACTGTTTCTGTTAGTGATTATCCTGTCCATCGTCAGCTCTGATTTTTTAACGGTAAGCAATATATTTAATGTTCTACGCCAGGTTTCAATTAATGCGCTGATTGCATTTGGAATGACCTTTGTTATTTTAACAGGAGGCATTGATCTGTCCGTAGGCTCTACCTTAGCTTTATCCAGCGCATTGTCAGCAGGGCTGATGGCTAGTGGCGGCGATCCGTTCCTAGCGATCGTGGTTGGACTATTGGCAGGCTTGGTAATGGGGGCATTCAATGGGATTTTGGTCGCAAAGGGAAATGTAGCTCCTTTTATCGCGACATTGGCAACCATGACAGTTTTTCGAGGATTAACGCTAGTTTATACAGAGGGCAAACCAATCACAGGACTGCCAGATAGCTTTGGATCGGTAGGAAAAAGCTTCTTTTTACAAATTCCGATGCCAGTTATCTGGATGTTACTTTCCTTTGTCGCCTTGTATTTCATTTTAAAACATACAACATTTGGTCGACATGTCTATGCTTTAGGAAGCAATGAGGAGGCAACTAGATTATCAGGGATTTCCACCACGAAGGTTAAAATTTGGGTATATTCTATCAGCGGCTTGTTCGCATCCTTAGCGGGTATTATTTTGACCTCCCGTCTTAACTCTGCTCAACCAACGGCGGGAACATCTTATGAGCTAGACGCCATTGCGGCAGTTGTTCTAGGGGGAACCAGTCTGTCTGGTGGTAAAGGCTGGATCGTTGGTACCTTAATCGGGGCCATGATTATCGGTGTGCTAAACAACGGTCTGAACCTGTTGAATGTATCATCATTCTATCAACTGGTGGCCAAAGGGGCAGTCATTTTGATTGCCGTTTTGCTAGATCGTTCTAAAAAATAAATGAATGAGAAAAAGGAGAGGTTTCGACATGAAGAAGTACGTGAAAGTAGCATTGGCATCCACTATGCTTTTATCTGTACTAGCAGGCTGTTCCACCCAATCCAGCTTAGAGGACAACAAGGCACCAGCTCCTGATGCGAAAAAAGAAGGTGTCACCATCGGGCTCTCTATCTCTACTTTAAATAACCCATTCTTTGTAACATTAAAAGAAGGCGCAGAAAAGGCAGCCAAGGAGGCAGGGGTAAATCTGATTGTCGTAGATTCTCAGGATGATACTGCTAAGCAAATTAGTGGAGTAGAGGATTTAATCCAGAAAAAAGTAGATGTCATCTTGGTTAATCCAACCGATAGCGCAGCTATTTCCACAGCAGTTGAATCAGCCAACACAGCGAATATCCCGGTAGTTACGGTAGACCGTGCTGCAGAAGGTGGGAAAGTAACCGCACATATCGCTTCCGACAACGTGAAGGGTGGAGAAATGGCTGGTCAATTCATACTAGATTCCCTAGGCGGTAAAGGGAACGTGGTTGAGCTGGAGGGTATCCCTGGTTCCTCGGCGGCGCGTGATCGGGGTACAGGCTTCCACAACGCGGTAGACAATAAAGATGGTCTAAAAGTCACAGCTACTCAACCAGCAGATTTCAATCGTGCAAAAGGCATGAGTGTTATGGAAAACATTTTACAAGGAAATAAAAACATCCAAGCTGTGTTTGCCCACAATGATGAAATGGCTTTAGGCGCGTTACAAGCATTGGAGGCAGCGGGTTTAAAAGAAGTGAAGGTAGTAGGTTTTGACGCTACTGAGGATGCGGTTGCTGCTGTTAAGGATGGAAAACTGGCGGCAACTGTAGCGCAAAAACCATCTGAGATCGGTAAAAAAGCGGTAGAGACTGCCATTAAAGTATCCAAGGGTGAAAAGGTAGAAGAATTTATTCCAGTTGATTTGGAATTAATCAAAAAATAGCTGGCCCACTCTCATAGCATTCGATGATTAATAGAATAGGACACCAGGTGAAACGTAAATTTTGCCTGGTGTTTTTATTTTTGTGTAAAATGACCCTATTTTTGTTCAGCAGAAATTTCGATAAATAACGTATATACAAGAAGTTAGGAAGGGAGACACTATTACACGAATGGAGTGTCAAACAAAGAATAATCCATTGCTTGCTGCAAATAGTCAAAAATGTGATTGTGATATTCAGGCACTAGAAAAAATCCTGCTGGACATTTCTACAGTAACAAAAGAAACACAGCGTTTGGCCAAACAGACCATGTTGAATAGTGAACGAATAAATGATCACGACAATGAGGCTTCTTTGGCTATAAAAGAGTCTGTGAAGCAATTGCTGGACAAGTCTGCCGTCATCTGGCACGAATGCAAGGAAGCAGTTAATAAGATTTACCTAGACATACAAACATATAGCACTCTAGTAGAACCAATGGAACCGAAGAAAAATGAAGCAAGGAACCTATTTTTACAACATGGAGTAACGACTACAATAATATATGAAATGCTGCAACAAGCACATCGGGAAATAGAGGAAATATTTCTAGCTGTGCAGAATATAACCACCAAAACCAATTTCTTGCTAAAAATAATAGAAATAAGTCAATTGGCAGCAAAGCATACTAGTAAGAAAAGAGAACTGATAGGCGCCGAGGGTTTAAGTCTAAATGACTACATAAAATAGCGGTTATCGGTAATGACAAACAAGAATTACAGCCCTATCTTACAATGTTCATTTGTTGCTCAAGGAGCTTTGTCAATCAGCCAACATATCCAAAAGAGTCCCGTGTAAATAAGGAAGCATGGGTATGATAAAGGCAGAAAGATCTGTTTAACATAGCAAGGAGTAATTGGTTTACGTAGTGGGAGAGAGAAATGTAGAGAAACCAAAAAGCTTTTTACAGAGAAAAAAGGAGTGGTGTGTATGGTAGCTTGGCTACGACAATCTCAAAGTGCTTCCGTTGTTTTATTATTGGTTCGTCTTTATTTGGGGTATACCTGGATTACCTCTGGTTGGGGCAAGTTAAGCGGGGGAGGCTTTGCGACAGAGGGCTTCTTAAAAGGAGCGATTGAAAAAGCGACTGGTGATCATCCTTCTGTTCAAGCCTGGTGGGCTGCTTTTCTGGAAAATTTCGCATTGCCGGGAGCTTCCTTTTTCAATTTCTTAATTCCTTGGGGAGAATTCCTGGTAGGACTTGCGTTATTACTAGGGCTGTTCACCACATTTGCTGGATTAATGGGCATTTCTATGAATTACGCATTCTTATTTAGTGGTACAGTCAGTATTAATCCATATTTGATTTTATTAACCACGTTTATTTTAGTTGCTGGTCGCAATGCTGGATACTTTGGTTTAGATCGACTAGTACTTCCATATTGGGATAAAAAACGAGGCAGAGAACAAATGAGGCTTCGTTAAAGCATATCGTTAGCTAGAAGGTCCTATAAAGATGATAAGTTATGATTGACTTTTATCAACTTTATAGTAAAATGAATGTGAAGCGAATAATGCGTTTACAGGCGTGTTACTGTTACAGACAGGCATGAGCCACACAAAGGATTTTTCTTTCTTGTTTCTTCATGGAGAAAATCTGATGTTGGCTCTTTTTTGACTTTATGACTGTTGCAGGATACGCAGGGATTCTCAATGCAAGTTCGTAATTCTGATCTATGGTGGTGTCTGCGTGTACAAAAGCCAAGATTATAACATAAGTCGAATTTTAAGCAATAACGTCGTCTTGGTAAGCGATCCAACTGTGAATACAGAAATGGTCTTGCTTGGTAAGGGTCTTGGATTTGGGCAAAAAGCAGGCAACCCGATTGCGAAGAATGATGAACGTATTGAGAAGCGCTTTCGAATGGAAAATGAGCTTCACTTAAATCAGTTCCAATCGCTTCTGACCCAAATTGATCAGTCGGTGATTGAAATTGCAGAAGAAATCATTTCATGGATTTGTGATGAAATGACGCCTGAGATCAATGAATTAATTCACGTTGCTTTACCTGACCATATCCAGTTTGCTGTGCATCGCTTGTCAAGCGGTATGGAAATTGTAAACCCTTTCCTATTCGAGATTCAGGCGCTGTATCCGCAGGAATTCATCCTTGCTGAACGAGCGGCGGCCTTAATCGAAGACACCTTCACGACTACGGTTCCAGAAAGTGAAATCGGATTCTTGGCTCTGCATATTCACTCAGCTGTTAGCTACATTCCAGTAGCGCAGACAGTGAAGCATACGAACCTCATCCTACAGATGATTCAGATGGTGGAAGAGCGTTTAACATTGAAGGTAACAAAGGAAAGCTTGCATTATACTCGAATGATTACGCATTTCCGCTTCGTTCTAGAACGATTGATGGAAGGCAAAACAATAGAAAATCCCTTATTGGATCGCGTGAAAACGATGCTTCCTGAGGCATATGAGCTTGCTTTGCAATTAGGAGAGCTCATTTCACGAAAGTTAGATGTTAAAGTCCCTGAGGACGAAGTGGGATACATGGCTATGCATTTGTTCCGCTTGTTTCAACTCGTAAAGGACAAAAAAGAATAATTGTCTTTTCACAGCGTGTTACTAGTTCGACTAGGCATGAGCAGTGGAGGATGGAGTATCCTAAATGATATCAATTTGTTTAGGCATACCCATTTTTCTATGCTCATGCCTTTTCTATTTGATAAAGTCAGTGAACACCTAAGGAGGCCCTATATGTTTAGCAAATTATTTTCTCGTAAAAAAGAAGTTCAGCCAACTCAACTGCTAGCTCCCCTTACTGGTAAGGCAGTTCATTTAGAAGAAGTACCAGATCCTGTTTTTTCTCAAAAAATTGCTGGTGATGGCTTAGCTATCGACCCAACAGAAGGTGTTCTGGTAGCACCTGTTGATGCGAAGGTCGTTCATTTGTTTAACACCGGACATGCAATCGGATTGCAGACAGCTAATGGTGCTGAAATCTTGATGCATATCGGTATTGATACGGTTAACTTAAACGGCGAAGGTTTCTCCGCAAAAGTAACGACCGGTCAAGATGTAAAAGCGGGTCAGACCCTGATTGAATTTGATTTAGATATCATTAAAAACGCAGGATACCCTGTAATCACGCCAATTATTATTACAAATAGCGATGCTGTAGAAAGCATGACACAATTTGTAGGTGCTTCTGTGACTCGTGGTCAGGAAAAAGTTCTTGAAGTAACGCTAAAAGCTTAATCCTTTTAAACAACTATACATCTTGTAGATAGTGAGGGATAAGTAATGAGGGTAATTGTATCAGAGAATTATCAGGAACTAAGCAAAAAAGCTGCTGAAATCATGGCAGAACAAATAGAAAACAAACCTACATCTGTGCTTGGCTTGGCTACAGGAAGCACGCCAATAGGGATGTATAAAGAATTAATCAGCATGCAGCAGGCAGGAAACGTTGATTTTAGTCAAATCACCACGTTTAACCTAGATGAATATGTGGGGCTGACTGCTGACCACGATCAAAGCTACAGCTATTTCATGTGGGATAACTTGTTCTCACATGTAAATATTAAAAAAGAACAGACGAATATTCCATCAGGTATATTTACCGATGCGAAGGCAGAGTGCTCCCGATACGAGAAGGCAATGGAAGAAGCAGGTGGCGTTGATATCCAAATATTGGGTATTGGTCATAATGGACACATTGGCTTTAATGAACCGGCTCAAGCGTTCACATTATCTACTCATGTAGTAGAACTTGCGTCTGAGACCATCGAAGCAAATGCTCGCTTCTTCTCTGATATATCCGAGGTACCTAAGCAAGCTGTGACGATGGGGATTGGTGGGATTATGAAGGCTCGCCACGTCCTGTTACTAGTAAATGACAAGAGTAAGGCGGAAGCTGTCCGTCATTTATTCACAGGCATAGTTGATCCACAAGTGCCTGTATCCATTTTACAGTTGCATCCTAATTTGACCGTATTGGTAGATCGTGCAACGGCTGAGCTATTGCCTTTGCAAGACGAATCCAGAGAGGCTATTCTTCAAGGCTAACGCATACAACAAGCGATATGATGTGAAACCTTATGGACGCCATGAGGTTTCACTACTCATATATAACTTCAAAAGGAGGAAATGATATGTTGGCTTTTCTTCAAAAGATTGGTAAAGCTTTGATGCTTCCGGTCGCAACCTTGCCAGCTGCCGCTCTATTGCTACGTTTTGGAGCGATCGACTATGTTAAAGACTTTAACATGGGCACCACTGGTGAATTTTTAAATCATTACATCGCTCCATTCCTGAAAGCAGGCGGTTCTGCTATTTTTGATAACTTACCTTTAATCTTTGCTGTCGGGGTAGCCATTGGTTTGGCAGGAGACGCAGTTGCCGCTTTAGCAGCAGTAATTGCACAATTGGTTTTACTTAATGTATTGAAAGCGGTTCCACCTGCATTCGCTTTCATTGACGATGCAATGAAATTGGACATGGGCGTACTAGGCGGTATTATGTCCGGTGGTTTGGCTGCTTACTTCTACAACAAGTACCACAATATCAAGCTTCCCGATTGGTTAGGCTTCTTTAGTGGTAAACGGTTTGTTCCAATTATTACATCCTCTACCATGGTCGTGTTAGGTTTGCTGCTTGGTCTTGTGTGGGGTCCTGTCCAAGAGGCGCTTAATTCATTTGGTAATACGGTTGTAAGTATGGGGGCTGTAGGTAGTGGTATCTTTGGTATCGCGAACCGTGTACTAATTCCATTTGGTTTGCACCATGTTATTAATACGATCGCTTGGTTTGAAATTGGAACGTTTACAGATGCGGCTGGTGAAATCGTAAAAGGTGACTTGAATCGCTTCTTTGCGGGAGATCCATCTGCCGGACTATTTATGACAGGCTTCTTCCCAATCATGATGTTTGCGATGCCGGCGATCGCACTTGCAATCGTTCACACAGCGAAGCCTGAAAACCGCAAAACGGTGGCTTCTATCTTCTTAAGTACAGCAATCGCGGCGTTCTTGACAGGTATCACGGAGCCAGTAGAATTTGCATTCATGTTTGCTGCTCCATTACTATATGGTATCCATGCCGTTTTAACAGGAGCTATTGCCTTTATTATTGTTGAATTAGGCGTACGACTAGGATTTGGATTCTCTGCTGGTTTGATCGATTACGTTGTTAACTTTAAATGGTCGCAAAAACCACTTCTGCTTTGGCCGATTGGTCTTGCAACCTTCGTGCTTTACTACTTCTTGTTCCGTATCATGATTAAGAAGCTGAACCTGAAAACGCCTGGCCGCGAAGATGATTTCGCAGCAGCGGCCGATGGGAATACGGCTAAAACCAATGATGCTATGAGAGATAAAGCAGAAAAAGTATTATCAAATATCGGCGGAAAAGAAAATATCAAGAACATTGATGCATGTATTACTCGTCTGCGTTTAGTAGTAAACGATGACCAAAAGGTAAATGATGCAGCCTTGAAGCAGCTAGGTGCAGCAGGTGTGATGCGCTTAGGTCAAGGTAGTGTACAAATTGTTTTTGGTACACAATCCGAGATTTTAAAAGATGAGATTAAAAAACTATAATCATCATAAAAATAGCACGATAAAGAGGGCATGATCCGACAAGGGTCCTGCCTTCTCTTTTTATATCTTTATACACTGGTGCATGCATGGTTTGAACGAAGCCATCTCTTACATAATGATAAAAGGTAAGTCGTTGAACTCTTGCCGTTTTTGATGCATAGTAGTCAATTACCATGCTAAAGTAGAAGGAATAAATCAATAAGCGTACAAAAAGGGAGTGAAGGTAGCATGATACTCGAAGTAATTGCAACTACGCTAGATGATGCAAAGCGAGCAGAAGCAGGCGGAGCGGATCGATTGGAATTGATCACAGGTATTAGGGAAGGAGGACTTACTCCTAGCTACGGTCTCATAAAAAATGTAGTTAATCAGGTGAAAATTCCCGTACGTGTGATGGTGCGTCCTCATAGTCAATCCTTTGTTTATACGACAAACGATATAGATGTGATGCTCAAAGATATACAAACTATCAGGGAACTTGGTGCAGCAGGTGTGGTTCTGGGAGCTTTAACGCCAGATCATCACATTGATTTTCGAGCATTAGAGACTTTATTAACGGAAACAGGACACATGCATGTGACATTCCATCGGGCATTTGACGAGGTAGAGGATCAAGTAGCAGCGCTTGAACAATTGCTGCCTTATAAACAGATTGATCGCATTCTAACATCTGGTGGCAAGTCAAGCGCCCTGCAAGCAGTAGATCAGATGAAAGCGTTGGTAGAGCGAACTGCTTCTACACACGTAACCATACTAGCGGGCGCCGGCTTAACCATTGAGACTGTATCTGATTTTGTAAAAGAAACAGGTGTTAGGGAGGTTCATTTTGGCACGGGAGTAAGGCAGGAGGGACAAGCGTTGAAACCAGTCGATACCCAATTAGTAGCGTTAGTAAAGAATAAATGAAACGGATGAAAGCTATAAAGACAGAGGGAGGGTTTACATAATGAAGAAACGACCGTTTAACATAGAAGTGCGTCGACAGATGATGGGGGATGATATCGTCTACCTGATAGGTGGGGGAGTGGTACATATTGGTGCAGTTGCGACCGCTTATTGGCAGGATGAGCAGGTAAAAGTGAAGCTTATCACATTACCTGGTCATAAAGAAGATCAATTGGCGATTGAATGTGCAAGTCTAGCTTGTGAACACCAAAAATGCACAGTTACCGCTATTGTAGGCATTCATATAGATCAAGCCAGCAAGGAAGAAATCATGCTGGCAGTAAAGACAGCTCGTGAAGCGATGCATGAAGAGCTTTTTGGAGAAACAAAATAGGTAGTAGTCCCCCTTTTTCCAACTGTCATAGAACTGAAAAAAGTTAGTTCCTTTTTTCACGTTATAATAGACGGATGCGAAAGGGGGATTTTGTTTTACATGAATGCACGATTTTTCAAGATGAAAAGAGGAAGCAAGCATCCTAGAGAATTAAACGTCTTCGTCTTGTTGCTAGGCATTTTATTATTAGCAACTGTACTTACGTATATAGTACCTGCTGGAGAATATGCCCGCGTTGAAGTTGATGGGCGCAACGTGGTCAATCCCGCTAGCTTTCACTTTCTGCCATCTGAGCCTGTCCATCCATTTGATACGCTGATTAGTATTCATAAAGGAATGGTAGAGACTGCCGACATTATATTCTTTGTCCTTATAGTCGGAGGAACATATGGAATTATTACATATTCTGGCGCAATGGAAGCTTTGGTAGTAGTCATGGCACGTAAATTGGGGAATCAGGAAAAGTGGCTCGTTCCACTGATGATGCTATTCTTTGGCGTCTGCGGTTCTTTAATGGCGATGGCTGAGGAGACCCTGCCCTATCTAGCATTGCTTATTCCGGTGGCTTTGGCATTAGGCTTTGATGTCATTACAGGTGCCGCGATTGTACTAGTAGGGGCCCAAATCGGTTTTAGTACCGCTCTTATTAATCCCTTTACTATAGGTGTTGCTCAAAAGATAGCAGAGCTTCCACTGTTTTCTGGCATGAGCTTTCGAATTGGGCTATTCGTGGTTCTATACATCGTTAGTGTTACCTTTGTATATCGTTATGCGATGAAAGTGAAGAGAGATCCGTCTAAAGGCTTCTTTGTGGAGAATAGCTTTGGTAAAGAGATGAATCATAGTCATTTTGCGTCTTCTACTTTGCAGGCTGCAAAAAATCAAAAGGGCGAGGACCCTAAAATATTTCTCTTGAAGCACAAGGTTGTTCTGCTTAGCTTTATGCTGACATTAGGTACAATTGCCTTTGGTGTCATCAAGCAAGGGTGGTTTATTTCAGAGATTGCCACCATCTTTTTATGTTTAGCGTTGGTATCTGGTTTGATTTGTCGTATGAGTGGAAATGAATTTGTTACTTGCTTTATGAGAGGAGCAGCAGATTTATTAGAAGGGGCACTAATCATTGGGATGGCCCGGGCGATTTTGCTAGTTCTGACAGAGGGGCAGGTAATGGATACGATTCTGTTCTATTCAGCTCAAGCGATTCAGCAAGTACCCTCCTCTTTAACAGCTACGGGCATGTTTATTCTGCAATGCTTGTTAAACGTGATTGTCCCGTCGGGGAGTGGGCAAGCGGCACTAACAATGCCCATTATGACTCCTTTAGCTGATTTGGTGGGTATCACTCGTCAAACCGCCGTATTAGCCTTTCAATTGGGAGACGGCTTTACTAATATTGTGACGCCTACCTCTGGATATTTTATGGCTGGACTAGCCTTAGCCAAAATTCCATGGATTCGCTGGTTTAAATGGATTATGCCTCTAATTGGCTTGCAGATAGTCGTTGGGGGAATCGCTATCATTATTGCACAGTTCATTGGATATGGTCCTTACTAATCAATCATAGATAGGCTATTAACATAAAAAGAAGGCAGTTCCAAAAGAGAAATCACTTTGGAACTGCCTTTTTAAAATAGTCAGGAGTTTATAACAAGATGGTTTACAACAAATTTAACTAGATGTGGATAACTTATTGCTTTTGTTTCTTTTTGTATTCAACGGCAATCTTAGCTGCTACCTCTGCGTTGTGATATACAAGTGCGATGTTCGTTTCTAAGCTTTTGCCAGCAGTTAGTTCTTTTACTTTTGAAAGTAGGAATGGTGTTACTTTTTTGCCAGCGATATTATTTTCCTTCGCTTCAGCAAGTGCTTGTTGGATCGCTGCTTCAATCTGATCGTATGGAAGAGCAGATTCTTCTGGTACAGGGTTGGAGATGACCATTCCACCCTGCATACCTAGCTTCCATTTTGTATCCATCACGGAAGCTACTGTATCAGGCGTGTCCAATTTAAAGTCAACGCCGTAGCCGCTCTTACGGGAGTAGAAGGAAGGGAATTCGTCTGTTTTGTATCCAACAACCGGTACCCCTTGGGTTTCTAAGTATTCTAATGTACGTCCGATATCAAGGATTGATTTGCAACCTGCGCATACCACGGCTACGCTAGTATTCGCCAATTCCGTTAGGTCAGCAGATACGTCCCACGTAACCTCTCCTTCGCGGTGAACCCCACCAATACCACCTGTAGCAAACATTTCAATTCCAGCTAGTTCAGCAGCAATCATCGTGCCGGCAACAGTGGTCGCTCCGATTTTACCTGATGCAAGGATATAAGGGAAATCACGGCGGCTTACTTTCTCGACGGATTTGTTAGTAGCGAATTCTTCTAGTTCTTGATCAGTAAGACCAATTTTAATTTTACCATCCATGATACCAATCGTAGCTGGCACAGCACCGTTATCGCGAATGATTTGCTCAACCTTTTTCGCCATCTCCATGTTCTGCGGATACGGCATGCCATGAGAGATAATAGTTGTTTCTAAAGCGACGATCGGTAATTTATTTTCTAGAGCATGTGCAACCTCTTCAGTAAAAGTTAAGTAGTTTTTCATTGTGCATTCTCCTTTACGAACTGATATAGTTTTTCCGGCTGTAATTCGGGAGAGACAGATTGTTCTGTGACCAATGTCAGAGCTGATGCAGCAAGACCTAACCGACAAGCGTCTAAAAGCTCTTCACCGTGTAGAACACCATGCAACAGACCCGAGGCAAAGGCATCACCAGCACCGGTGACATCTACAACATCCACTGGATATGGTGGAAGTAAAACCTCGTGTTCAGGGGAAGAAACAAAAATACCTTGTTCACCCATGGTTACGATGACATTGAGAGCGCCGCGTTTGCGAATGAACTGGCAAGCTGTTTTTACATCCTCTACATTGTTAATCTTCATGCCAGAAAGAATCTCAGCTTCTTCCTGGTTAGGCAAAATACTTGTGACGCCCATGAGAGATTCGGGTAATTTCTTGGCTTTCGCTGAAGAGACTGGATCAATATACAAAGTAATGTTCTCATCGTGACAGCGTTTGATCATGTATGCCAACACGTCCTCAGGGAGGTTCGTATCTAGAAGCACAATGTCGGAAGCGACGATATGAGCCCATTTCTCTGCGATCATCTCAGTTGTTACTTTTTCATAAATATCCATGTTTGCTAGGGAAACGAACATTTCACCATCTACATCTAGTAGCGCTGTGTAGGTACCCGTTTGTTCAGAGGAGAGCATCCAGGATTGACTAACATCTACCCCATGCTGTTTGGTTTCTGCAAGAACCCATTCACCCTCTTTGTCATTGCCTACGCTAGTAATAAGAGAGGTAACGCAACCAAGGCGTCCCAAATTTTCAGCAATGTTTCGGGCTACTCCTCCACATGATTGAGAGATGCTAACTGGATTGGAAGAGTGCAGTTTGACTTGTTGTTTGCTGCGAGCTTTGCGATCCAGATTGGCTCCCCCAAGGCAAGTGATGGAAGCTTCTTCTTTTAAAATGTAGGCTCTTCCTTTGATTTGGCCTTGTTTCATCATAGTGGCAATATACCCTGCTACGGCTGAGCGGGAAATTCCCATTTTATTGGCTAATTCTTGTTGACTGATGAAGGGATTCAAACGGATATAGTGCAAGATTTGTTGTTCTTTATCCATGTGACACTCCTCCTTTCAAACAAAAGTTTATCACTTAAACAAAAGTTTGTAAAGTGTTTGTTTATCAAGTATGATAGGAGAAAACATTTACAAAAGTGCTTGTCGGCTATTTTTAGTAAGAGTTTCTCCATGATCTAAGCAAAAGTCTATCTGAAAAACAAAAGTTGGGTTACAATAGCAAAAAGAGGCGAAAAAGGGGCGGTTCGTGTGTCATTAGTGGGAGAGGAAAGAAAGGAGCTCATCTTAGAACTACTACAACAAGAAGGAAAAGTAAAAACAACTGAGCTAGTAGAAAAGCTACAAGTCTCTTCAGAATCCGTACGTCGGTATTTAGAAGAGCTAGAACAAGAGCAGAGGCTCAGGCGGGTGTATGGGGGAGCCGTCAAAGTAAGCGGAGACATCGAGCTGCTTTCTTATAAAGACGACTCAGAAGTTTGTTATAGCAGCGTAAAAGATATTGCACAGACAGCAGCAAATTTGGTGCAGCATGGGGAAAGTGTAGCTCTAGATGATGGGATCATTTCACTATATATGTTGCCCTACTTATTAGAAAAACAAGACGTGACGATCATTACTTGCTCTGTGCGATTACTGCAAGCCTTTTTTCTTCAGGAGAAAAAGGACGAATTTACAGGAGATATCTACTTTTTAGGTGGAAAGGTCCATCAAAAGCATGCACGTGTATGCGGCTTGATGACAGAAAAAATGATGGAATATTTCCATGCAGATAAGGCTTTCCTGTGTGTAGATGGATTATCCTTACAAAAAGGAATGAGCCATCATGATGCCGAACGAGCTTTTTTGGTTCGCAAATTTATGGAGAATTCAAAGGAATGCATTGTGCTGTGTGATCAGGCTAAATTGGAATTACAGACTTTTTATAAGATTGCAGATATAAAAGACATTCAGACAGTTATTTGTGATAGCGAAATACCTGAGGAATGGGCAGATAAATATCAAGAATGGCAGGTTCAATGGGTAAATGCTTCTAGGGTGTAACCGGTTACATAGAACTATCGTATATATTCATACTGTCCTAACACATAATAACAGCAAACATGAAGTTCAGGAGGCACAACATGTGGTACAGCAGTTGGATGCTTACGGTATTAATGATCGGATACACAGAATGGGGCGCAGATACGGGGAGATCTATTCAGGAGGCACAGCACGTACAGGTGATCCAAAATGAAATAAAATTTAGTTCTGTCAAGGAACTAACCAATGCTTCTCAGGCAATCATTCGTGCCACAGCATTGGAGGCTGTTCATGAACAAGCGACGAATCAAACTGTACAAGGAAGAAAAGTTGTCAAATATACACAAACCTTTCAAGTAAAAGCAACACTGAAGGGGAGCGTAGGGAGACAAGTCCGGCTTGTATTTTATGGATTGGAGCCTAAGCCTGATGCAGGAGACCCTTTAAATTTACAGTATCCAGGGGCACTTGGGGATGGTGAATATTTTTTATTCTTAAAAAAAATGGATTCCAATACCTACACAACCGTAGAAAAATGGCAAGGAATCTACCCTGTTTTTGGGGGCAAAACGGTGGCTCTAGAGGGATCTGGAATTTCTGAATTAAACGGACTAACACCGAATCAGATGATGGATAAAATAAAACAGGTAACAAGACAATAGGAGAAAAAGCCGTTTTCTGTATAAAGAGAAAACGGCTTTTTTAGGAAGCTTTTTTTAATCAATTAGTCTAGTAATCCTAACATAGAGAGACCTTTGGAAATCCCATCCTCATTGCAGCTTGCTGTTACATAACGAGCTTTTTGTTTTGCTTCCAAAACGGCATTGCCCATGGCTACACCATGTCCAACGGTTTCCAGCATTTCTAGATCGTTTAAGCCATCACCAAAGGCATAGGTGTGCTCAAGGGAAAAATGACCGTGTTCCAGCATTTTTTGGATGCCGACTGCTTTGGAGCTGCCCAATGGAATAATATCTAAGGCATAATCATGCCAATGAATAAAGCCAAATTGAGGGAAGCGTTCCATATACTCCTTAGCAAGCTCAGGTGCGCAGAAGATAATGCTTTGATAAATTGGATTTTTCTTATAAAAATCAGGGTCAAGAGAAGGCTTAGCCAATTGTAGTTCACCATAAATTACGTCCAAAAGAGGATCGTTAAGATGGTTGGCGCATAGCATTTCATGATTTACATAAGTAAGGACATGACCGTGTTTGTTGGCAAGATCAGTTAAATCTGTTAGCTGCTCTATCGCTATTGGATTACTATAGATTTCTTCACCTTCAAATACAACATATTGACCATTTATGGAAACATAAGAATGAATGTCTAATTCTCTACATATGTCTTCTAATTGCTTAGGCATACGACCAGAAGCGATAGCAGTATAGATTCCATTTTCACGCAATCGACGTACCGCATCGCGAGTGCTTGTCAGTAATTGCTTATCTTCAGTAAGTAAGGTTCCGTCTACATCAAAAAATACGATTTTTCTCTCCACGTAAATTTCCTCCGCTTTTTCTAGTTGATCTAAGGGATACCACTGTGTCGTAACGCCCAACGGTCACGCCGACACCAGATGGTACTAACAAGATAAACCTTACAGTATGAAAAGCATTTCAGGTCAAGAGAATTCTTCAGATTCTCTTCAAGCTATGTGAACATGGCAACTATTCTCAGCTTATTTTAAAATGGAGAGAGGGGGGATGACACATGGCTAATATAAAACAGATAGCCGAGCTAGCAGGTGTTTCGATTACAACTGTTTCACGCGTTCTTAACAATCATCCCTATGTGCAGGAAGCTAAGCGTCAGGCAGTCTGGGATGCTGTGCATAAGCTTAATTACTCGCCAAATAGTAACGCTGTTCATCTAGTAAAAGGGCGAACAGGAATGGTGGCGGTTCTATTGCCGTTTGTCAATCATCCCTTTGCTGGAATGGTGCTGGAGGGAATTGCCGAACAAGCATTGCTGAATAATTACCGATTAATTTTATGCCAGACCAATTATGATCAAAATGAAGAGAAGCGCGTATTGGATATGCTTAAATCCAAGCAAATAGATGGAGTGATCATTGTTTCCAGAAAAGGCAAATGGGAGATGGTAGAGTCGTATGCTTCCTACGGACCGATCGTTGCTTGCGAAAAAGTAGACAGTGAAGTCATCTCTTATGTACATGTTGATCGGTACAGGGGAACGCAGGAATGCTTTCGTTATTTAGTGGAAAAAGGCTATCGACAAATTGGCTTTTCTCTTGGGACAAGCGGCACTCATAACGGAAAAAAACGTATGCAGGCGTATTTAGAAGGGATTGCCGACTTGAAAGAACCTGTTCGACCAGAATGGATTTTTGAAAATTGCTATCAGATGGAGGATGGTTCGCAGGTTGTGCAGCAAGTAGCCCGGCTAAAGGAACGTCCACAAGCAATTATGGTTGCAGGTGATTTGCCAGCAGCAGGTATGATAACAGAAGCAAAAAAACTAGGATGGCGTGTTCCTGAGGACTTGGCTATTATTGGCTTTGATAATTTACCGTTGGCAAGCATTCTTGATTTAACCACGATGAATGTACCTAGTTTTGAAGCAGGCAAGGTCGCTTTTCAGTTATTTATCGACCAGATTCTTGAGCGGAGAAACAAGCTAAAGGAGAGAAAAATTGTCACTAAAAAAGTAGAGCTACCGTTGAAGTTTATCATACGTGGCAGTGCGTGATCTTTTCTGTTGAAACGAATTCAACAATAGGTTCGTCAAAGCAGGTATTCAGATAATGCGTATATTGGCAGAATGCTGAAATAGCGAGCGCATGAGTGAAAGGTGGCAATAATCATGAGAAAAAAAGCAATGAATAAAGTAGTAGCGTCATTTCTGACACTTGGATTGTTAACAGGTGGAAGTTTTTTGGCTGCTGTACCTGCCGCACATGCTCAAGAGGCACAGGTTATTCGAAACATTCATGTGACAGGAGTAGGTAGTATCTCTATTGACCCGGATGTGGCTTATCTCCAAGTAGGAGTAGAGACGAATGCGAAAACAGCAAAGGAAGCACAGGAAAAGAATGCAAAAATTTTTGCTGCAGTGGAAAAGGTGCTGAATCAGGAGGGTTTATCTGAAAAAGAAATTCAAACCATTCAATTTGCAACTAGCCCACAATACAATTACGAGGATAAAGCGGGTCCTGTCCTGACAGGCTACCAAAGCCAGCATATTGTAAAAGTAACATATCGAAATCTCAATAAGATTGGTAATTTGTTGGATAAGCTGTCAGCAGCCGGAGCTAATCGAATTGATTCCGTTCAGTTAAGTACAGATAAACAAGTCAAATATGAAGGGCAAGCCTTAACACTAGCTGTTCAAAATGCAAAAGCTAAAGCAGAAGCGCTAGCCAAGGCATCTGGAGTGACAGTGAAAAAAGTACTGACCATTTCAGAGAGCAATGTTGTAGAACGTCCCTATATCCTAGCGAAAAATGAATTATCGATGCAGGACTCAGCAGCTAAGGGTAGTTCAATCGCTCCTGGACAAATTAAAGTAGAAACAACTGTTTCGGTACAGTTTGAAATTGAGTAGGATTATCGAATCGAAATGCCAAACGGAGGAGACTTTACCTGTCACTCCGTTTTTTTATTTGCTCGAAAAAGATTTTTCTGTCCTTTTTCAAATAAAGGAAAAAGCTTATAGTATAGTGAGGAGAAGAGGAAGAAAGGGGGCAATAGATGCCGTATATTGGTTACCGAACACTGAAAACAGCAATTGGTGCTGGATTATCAATTTTTCTTGCTCAATTACTTGGACTAGAGTTCTATGCGTCAGCGGGTACATTAACGATCCTATGCATTCAAATTACGCGAAAGCGTTCGCTTAGCGTTTCCATTGATCGATTTATCGCATGCTTAGTCGCCATGGTTTTCAGCCTTCTGTTTTTTAAATGGGTTGGATTTCATGCTTTCACAATCACGATGATGATGTTGATCTTTATTCCGACATTAGTACGCTTACGTGTAATTGAGGGGTTTATTTCCAGCTGCGTTATTATGTTACATATCTATTTGAAGCAGGATTTAAGCTGGAGCTTCTTATGGAATGAATTACAATTGGTTACGATCGGTATAGGAATGGGGCTCCTGATGAATTTATATATGCCTAACAAAGATAAGGAATTATGGGAGCTTCAGCAAAAAGTAGAAAAAAACTTCTCTGTAATTTTAAAGGAATTGGCAGGCTATTTACGCCATGGAGAAGATGGATGGCCAGGGTCAGAAATGGTGGAAACACCTGTCTTGATAAAAAAAGCAAAAGAGCTTTCCTTACTGATTGTTGAAAATAATTTGTTGCGACCTGAATCAACCATTTATCGTTATTTTGGTATACGGGAGAAGCAATTCGATATTTTAGAGAGAATGCTGCCTATTGTCTCAGGCCTCTCTTTACAGGTTCCTCAGGGAAAACAGATTGCTGATTTTCTCGATGAGCTGAGTGTAAAAATACATCCAGGCAATACGTCATATGTATATTTAGATGGCATTCGAGAAATTAGAGAACGTGTACGCCAAGAGCCTTTGCCTGTTACACGTGAAGAATTTGAAGTGAGGGCCTCGCTCTTTTATTTGTTAAGTGAAATTGAACAATATCTATTGCTCAAACATAATTACATTCGTTCAGAGAGAGAACTGGAACGAATGCATGCACGGTTAAAAGTGGGGAAAGCAAAAGCGAAAGCCAAACAGAAAGAGTAATTTTTAACCATGGGAGAGGTTTTGATGAAGAAAACAATTTTATTTTTGCAAGTAATTGCATTAATAATCATGCTTCCAGCTTCTGTGGGAGCTGTATATTCAATGAAGGGTATTCCTGTATTGATCTACCATTCTATTGCGGATAAGCCGGATAATCCCTATTGTGTACCTCCTAGAGAGTTTGAGGAACAAATGAAATGGTTGCATGACGAAGGATATCAGACTCTGACAGCAACTGAATTACTTCAATACTATAATGAAGGTAAGCAGGTGCCAGACAAGTCTGTAGTGATCACAATTGACGATGGATATGACGACAATTATCTGATTGCGTATCCTATTTTTCAGGCATATAAGCAAAAAGCGACAATTTTTGTTACAGCTGGATCAGTAGGAAGACCTTCCTTTATGACTTGGGATCACATAAAGGAAATGCACAACAGTGGTTTAATTGATTTTCAATCACATACAATGACGCATGCTCACCTAGATAAGCTACCGCCTGATGTTGTTTATCAGGAATTAGCTCTGTCCAAGGCCATGCTTGAGGCTAAACTACATAAAAAAATAGACATTCTTGCTTATCCATACGGAGGATTTAATCGTGCCATGCTGCCAACGGTACGTGAAGTGGGATATAAGATGGCATTTACCACTGTTCCGAGTAAGACAATTCCAAAGCAAGGAATGTATACTCTTCGTCGCATGGAGATCCATCCTAAAGCTTCCCTTCAAGCTCTGCTTCAACCCAAGCCAATGCCAACTACACATCTTACCTTTTTAAGCTCTCTGTCACGTTAAGTGATGGAGAGTTTTTTTAAAAGAAAAATGGGTGCTTATTTTCGTCCATTTTACCATCCGTTCCTATTCCCTCGGCGTATGATGAAGGAGAATGAACAGATGGGATGTGATTCTTTTGAACACGGAGTTAAGGAAAGCCGTGGAACATACGTATTGTATGCAAATCCTAGAAACGGATATTTTGCATGATACGGGAAGAACGATCGTAATCCATTTGAAAACGTCAAAGGGAGACTACGTCCTGAAGAGGATCATTCTGGATGAGGAACGATTGCAGTTTATCTTGGCAGTAGAGGATCAAATTCGGAGTACGGGTATTTCTATTCCAAATGTTTTACCTACAGTTGATGGAAAACGCTATTTTATCTGGAACAATCAATATTATTTAATGCAACAATACATTTATGGTGATCCATCTACTGATCCGGACATGGGAGAAACCAGCGTAGAAAATATATGGGAGCGCGGTGTTTTATTAGGGCAGTTGCATCGTGCATCATATGGTTTTAGCACCCCCATGAGCCCAAAATACATGGGATTGGATACTTGGAATGAACACTATCAATCAGGTCTGTATTATTTGAAACGCTGGTATGAAAAAAACAAGAACAGCTCCTCGGAACGAAAACAGGTGATGTGCGAGTATCTCCCCTATTTTCAGATGGCCGGTTATGAGATTTACCAAGCATTACAGAGGTCTAGTTATTATGCTAATTTGAAATACCGATCTGTTGCTGAACAGTGGATTTGTCACGGGGACTTTCATCGGGGAAATGTTTTTAAGCGTCGAGGGCAATTTTGGGTGATTGATTGGGAATTTACACGTCATGATTTTCCTTCTAAGGATTTGGAACGTTTGGTTAATTTGCTTGTAAAAAAACAGGCTAGATGGAGCAGAAAAGCTTTTACTACTTTAATAGACCAATATTTATCTAATAATGCTTTATCCCAAGCGGATCAGTGGATCATGTATCATGACTTAGCTTTTCCGCATGGAGTCAGAAGAATGGTTAAACACGATCTGTATAAAAAGGGGTCTGTTAGTGATCTAGAGGAACTTTTACAAAAAGAGTGGGATCGAAGCGAGCATTTAAAACAATTAATAGATTGATTTATTTGGAATATATTAGGATAATATAAGCAACGAGAGGGAAAGTGTCGAAAGTGTCTGTTTATTAGGAAATGCTGGCGCTTTCTCTCGAAAATAGGTAAGGAACAATCGATAAACTTTTTTTGATTAGTGAAATACGAGTAATTATGACAAGCTCTCGCATGTTTTTACATGGGAAGTCGAAAGGTTTTACTAGTAAAGAATTGGAAACATACCTATACTTAGTAAGGAAAGTATAAGTGTGGAGGGTGTTATGGAAGAAGTAACGTTAGAGTCAACAATCGAAATTTTAAGATCGGATATGATTCAAGCTTATAAAGAAAAAGGTAATTTTGTCGATTCGCGGGTAGTACATATCAGCCAGCAGCTAGATACCTACATTGTTCAACTTCAACTGCTACGTCGTCATTCGTAGGATTACGGTATTTCCTAAGAAAACATAACAGGAGAAGTTTACGCAACCTGACACGGTTAGGTTGTTTTTTGTTTGAGTTTCTTACAAGGATTCCATATTTTTTACACAAGTTCTTATTTCTTTTATGTTACACTAGATGAAGACTAGGAAGGAAAGTATAGAATGGCAAAAGGAGTAGAATGATGAAAAAATTTGACGTAACCATGCTTACTATTGCAATTCTAGTAGTAGGTTTAGTTATACTAGGTGTGACAGGTAAGCAGGAAACACAAGAACCAGCAGTAGCTACTGTTAACGGAGAGGCAATAACAAAAGATCGTGTCATTAATGGCTTTACCCCTAAAGGTCAGCAAAAGGTTATGGAAAATGCAATCAAAGAAATTGTTATAAGACAAGAAGCGGAAAAGCTTGGGGTACAAGTTGACCAAAAAGCAATAGATGCTGAAGTAGAACAGATTAAGAAAAGCTGGGGAACGAAAGAAGAATTTGAAGAGTTCTTAAAACGCAAGAAAATTACAGAAGCAGACATGCGTAAGGATTTGGAGATGAGCGAGCTTTCTGAGAAGGCCTTTGCTACATCTATTCCATTGAAAGACGAAGAAATAAAAAAATATTTTGAACAGCATAAATCCGAATTTGGTGATAACGCTGTTTATGAGAATGTAAAAGATAAAGTAAAAGAGAAGGCAATGAGCGAGCACAAAAAAGAGTTTTTTGATCAATGGATTCATACTTTAGTGAAAAATGCAGATATTAAATACATCAGTAAAATTGAACAGCCTGTCTTCGAGGAAGACGCGAAGAAGTAAAACGGCGTTTCGACGCAAGCAAAATCACTCCCCTAATTTATATGGACTAGGGAGTGATTTTTTTATAATAACACGATACAAGGGCAGGGCTAGGATCAGGCTCCTGTCTTTGAAAAGGAAAGAACCCACGTTTTCTATCATTCCTTTGTTACTTCTGGCATGTAGGGTAAAGTAATTTCAATGGTAGTTCCTTGATTCATTTCACTGCGTAGCTGAAGAGTACCATTGTGCTCACGTATAATTTTGGAACTAACCATGAGACCAAGCCCAGTTCCGGTTTCTTTGGTTGTATAGAATGGTTTGCCTACTTTTTCTATTGTAGACAGAGGTATACCACAGCCTTCATCAGAAAAGCGGATTACTACATGATGCTCTAGCTTTGTTACTTCAATATGAATACAACCTCCAGCGGGCATGGCTTCTACACTGTTTTTGATGATATTGATAAATACTTGTTTTAACTGACGGGGTTCACAGAGAAGAGAGGGGATATCCAGTTCCCAATGAGTAGAGATCGTGACATTAGCTAATATAGCTTGGGATTCTAATAATGTAATTACATCCTGCAATAAGGAGCAGATATCATTTGGCGCTAATTGATATCCCTGTGGTTTAGCTAACAGTAATAATTCGTTTGCAATAAAATGAATACGATCTAATTCTTTTAGCATGATGTCTGTATATTTATTGCTGTCTTCAGGATGGGTCTGCAAAAGCTGAGTGAATCCGCGCAGTGCCGTAAGCGGATTACGAATTTCATGAGCTATGCCCGCAGCCAATTCGCCAATCAGAGAAAGCTTTTCTGATTGTTGTAAAAGGTTTTCGGTTTGTTTTTGATGATGAATGTTCTCTCCGATGAGGGCAAAGCCCAGAATGTCTCCGTCTTTACTAAGCATAGGAATACAGGAATTACGAATGAAGAGAAAATGTCCGTCATGATTCCTGACCCGTAATTCTATAGGATCAGCATCTACTTGCTTTGTTTCATATATATGATGAAACCATTTGCGCAAATGAGGGATATCATCAGGATGCAGATAGTCAAATGGGTGTTGTTGATAGTAGTCTTGCAGAGGATGTCCGAATATCGTTTCATGAGAGGGGGAAACAAAGACTACTTTACCGCGTGAATCTAGAAAAGTGATGAGATCAGAAGTATAATCTGCTAGAATTTGATACTTAAGCTGGCTTTCCCATAACGCTTCTTCTAACATATGCTCGTGTGAAAACTCTTTTGCGATTCCGTGCATCCCAACGATTTGATCAAAGGCAAGCAAGGGAAGAAACATAACCTGTAGCCACACGGGGTGTCCCTTTTTATGCCGGATGGAAAGAGTAGTTGCAAACGGAGTCCCTGTTTGAAGGTGTTCATAGATATGATTTGCTTCAGTCCAATAATCTGGATGTAGTAGGTCATAGACGTTTTTTTGTAATAATTCAGATTCCGTGTATCCGGTTATTACACTGCATTTCTCGTTGACATCCCGAAAAGCTCCTGTAATATCTAGGGTCATGTAAGCATCATCAGGTGAAAGGTGTGAGTTGCTTTGTTTGAACTTTTCGAAAATTCCACGCCACTTCGTTTTTTTGCCCAACTTTCTAATAAGGAGGAGATGAGTCGTTTGGCCCTGCTTTCTGTAGGATTGAATGAGTGCTTTGACATAAAGAGAGCCGTTATCTATCGTGTTGATTTCATAATGCTGTTCAACAGGAGATGCCTCTTCTTCGCAGTCTCTTAATGTAAAGTCAGGAAAAAACTCTTGCAACGGCCTACCAATCAATTCGGTTTCAGCATACCCTATCCATTGGAGTAAAACATGGTTCGTATAAACGATGATTCCTCTACTATCGATCTGAATGACTCCTGTTGGTAGATGATCAAGAATATCCTGATGCGATACAGAGGAAAAGAACGGGAGAGCTTTCAAGTTACTCATGTAAAAAAACCACCCTACCTTCTAAAAAACTGGAGCACACTCTTCCATTTGAGTATAAAAAAGGAAAACGTTATCTTTACTTTAAGTCATGGAAGCCTTTTGTTCAATACTTGTTCTTGATTAATTATTAGAAGGATGTTAAAAATAAGAGCCGTTCCTCTTACTCTTACAAGATTGGCGAAATCGGCTCTAATTCATTGATCATAGAGGAGACACCAAAAAAGCTTGTAATTCTGGCATGAAAGCGAGTTAGTTTGACCGCTATTTTCTTAGAGGCTGGAGGATTGAGCGAGCGGTAATCGGATTGTGATGGTTGTACCTTTGCCCACTTCACTACTAATCGACAAATTACCACGATGCTCTTTAATGATTTTTTGTGTAATCATTAATCCTAACCCAGTGCCTTTTTCTTTTGTGGAGATGAACGGTTGACCTAACTGAGAGATAAGCTCGTCGGGAATTCCACAGCCTTGATCAACTACTTGAATATAAGTACTTTCTTCTTTTGTACTTACCGTAATTTGAATAATGCCACCATTATCCATTGCTTCTAATGAGTTTTTAAGTAAATTGATAAAAACTTGTTTTAATTGATTTTCCTCACATTCTACATAAGGATCATCATCACCAAAATCCAATAGCACCTGGACGTTGCTAATAATGGCTTGTGTTTGTAACAGCAAAACAACGCTGGTTAACAGTTGCTGTAGGCTCTTCCGTTGTAAACGTAATACCTGTGGCTTTGAAAGAACTAATAGTTCGCTAACAATCATATTAATACGATCTAATTCCGTCAGCATGATTTGAAAATAAGGCTGATAATCCTTTACGGATGAACGGAGCAATTGTACGAATCCACGTAACGCTGCCAAAGGGTTGCGAATTTCATGGGCTACCCCAGCAGCTAGTTCACCGATAGCAGACAATTTTTCAGAGTTAAGCAGGAGTTGCTCGGTTGCTTTTCGTTCTGTTATATCTCGGGAAATAGCTGCTGTTCCCACAATTTTTCCAGTTACATCATGGATAGGAGATAAGCTCAGGCTGACATAGAGCTTGCTACCATCTTTTCGCTCTTGATGTGTTTCATAACTGGTAATGTAATTATTTTCTTCCTTATCACGGCAAACAAAGATCATTTGCTGAGAATCATTTGGCAAAAATTCATGCAAAGGTCGACCAATTACCTCTTCACTACTCCAACCATACATTTTTTCAAAAGCTCGATTAATTCGTAGCACAGTACCATCTAAATCTAAGACATAGATCGCATCGGTTGAGTTGGTAAACAGAGATTCCAGTAAATCCTTAGTTGAACGTAGCTCTTCCTCTGCTTTTTTTCGTTCCGTTATATCAATGCATGAAGCGATTACCTCGACTACACGATCATTGCGGACAATTGGACGCAAGGAGGCTACATAGCAGACACCTACTACATTTTCTTCGTAGGTAACACTCTCTCCCTGCCAAGCCCTTTCGTAGTAGCTTCGCTTACTTTGCAAATAAGGGAGGACGTCCTGCATACGTCGGCCTACTACATATTCTGGTGTTAGACCTAGACGATACAGCAATTCGCCATCTGCCATTGTATAAATAAATTCCTTGCCAGACTTAATGAATTTAAAGGTCATGCCTTTTTGCATCTGAAGCGTATTTTTTAAGTCTTCCTGAGCCATCATGAGAGCGCGTTCTGTTTGTTTTCTAGCGGTAATATCGAATCCCATAAAATAGACACCTACTACCTGTGACTCAAATACTTTAGGAAAGCTGATCAGGCAAATGTAGACAAGATGTCCTTGTTTATTGCAAAAGGGGATTTCTAGTTTGTAATGTCCGCCTTGGAGAACCCGCCGGAATCGGATACTCTCAGCGGTGCGATCTTCCTCAAACATCATTAAATCCTGATAAGAACGGCCGATTAATTCATGTGCGGAGTAGCCTAAAATCTGTTCGCTCGCATGATTTAAACTGAAAATTCTGCCTTGCAAATCTGTAGAGTATACAAGGAAAGGATTCTGCTCAAACAAGGATTGATAAAGGTCAGACTTCTGGGCCTGATTTTGTTTAATATAGATAGCAAGAATTCGTGGAGTATTATTTGTGATGATTGTTGTGTGTACATCTATGGAAAAGCTAGCTCCATTCTTGTGTAGACCAATCCATTCCTGATTGTACGTGGGAATAGATTGGTTTTCCTGCTGAAATAAAGAATGAAAGGTAGATCCATGAATGGTTGGAAATAAAATAGGAAAAGATTTGCCGATGATCTCTTCTTCCCGGTAGCCAAACGTGCTACTGGCTGCATGGTTGCAGCTAAGGATGTGACCAGTATCCGCTACGCTAATGATGCCTAACGGAGATTCGGCAATAAGTGACTGAAATAACGTATCGTTACCGGAAGAAAATAAATTCATATCATTCACGACCTGTCTCATCCAGTGTTAGTAACGTTGATAGCCTATTGTCTATCGACTTCGTTACGTTTCATATACATCTCAAATTGAGCCAATGCACTTATTTCATCGGCTCCTTCTCGCTTGATTTCTGTGTGTACTGTAAAACGTATCCGGTCGCCGGGCTGATTAAGTGTGTTACGAACCAGTTGTTCTGTCTCCTTGGAAATAGAAGCTATCGCTACAATATCACCTTGAGCTGGTGCAGAGTATTCGACAGAGCTTTTGGTTACCAGTAGCAGAATATGAGGAACTAAGTCAGAAAAGGTGGACAAAATGGAAGCAGCAGCGGCTGATTCAGCTAATGTAAAGAGGGCACCAGCATGTATGGTGCCGACATGATTTACATTAGAAGGTGAAAAGGGGAGCCTAGCACATGCTTCACCAGGTGATGATTGTGTGATGGTAACTCCAATTGTTTGAGCAAATGGTACTTGCTTGACAAAAAAATTTTGAACGGGGTTCATTTTGACACTTCCCTTCTAATAACTTTACTTTCATTACAAGGAAGAGAGTTCGGCAGGTAGGGAAAAATATCCTTTTTTGTCAGATGAAAACGATATTACTCGAATGACGGCATCTAGGTTAAGAGGACCGTAAATATGTGGATACAATTGTCCGTCTTTCGCTAGATCATATTTTAATTCCGAGCTAAGCCGAGTAGGATCAATCACTAAGAGCAGCAGATGTTGTTGTCCTTTGTAGATTCGATTAGCAACACCTTCGAATTGCTCCGGAGTAGAGCAGTGAATAAATCCTTCCGTGTCTAGGGATGGATGTAGGTATGTACCTTGCTCTTGGGCAGTATTCCATTGCTGTTCTGTAGAAATTTTAACGATCATATCCATAGCTGACATTCTCCTTTGTGGTAGAAATATACAATTGTTTATCTGTACTATTCTACAACTTTCTTTAAGGCTTGGGAAAGGAAAAACAAGAATGAGCAAGAATGAATATTCAGAAGCAAACATTTGCAGGCGGTTCGTGCAACTAGAAGAGCTCCGGTCCCAAAAAGTAAATAGAATAGGGGGAGTTTGCGATGATGAATGCACAATTAACACTTGCGCCTATGATGGAAAGAGCAGAAAAAATGTTTGGCAAAAAACAGGTAATATCACGTACATCTACTGGTATCTATCGATTTACCTACACGGAGATTGGAGAAAGAACAAGACGTTTGGCCAGTGCGCTTGAAACACTTGGTATTAAACGCGGGGAACGAGTAGGAACTCTAGCGTGGAATCATCACCGACATTTAGAAGCCTACTTTGCTATTCCTAGTATGGGGGCGGTATTGCATACCATTAATATCCGCTTATCTCCTGAGCATATCATCTATATCATTAATCACGCAGAAGATCAGGTTCTGTTGATAGACGATGACATTCTTCCCTTAATCGAGCAGATAAAAGATCACTTACACACTGTAAAGGCATTTGTACTGATGACTGATCACGATCAATTGCCTGCCTCAAATCTACAACCTCTTTATTCCTATGAACAGCTATTAAAAGAAGCAGACCCTTCCTATCAATATCCAACTGACATCCAAGAGAGAGATCCAGCAGGCATGTGTTACACGTCCGCTACTACAGGGAACCCAAAGGGCGTTATCTATTCTCATCGCGGAATTGTATTACACTCTATGTCTATAGGGCTAGCAGATACACTAGGATTAGCTGAAAAAGATATCGCAATGCCAGTAGTTCCAATGTTTCACGTAAATGCGTGGGGCTTCCCTTTTGCAGCGACTTGGTTTGGTTGTACGCAAGTGATGCCAGGACCGCGCTTTACGCCTCAGATTTTAGCTGATTTGATTGAAACAGAAAAAGTCAGCATTACAGCCGGAGTGCCGACGATTTGGTTAGGTCTTTTACAGGAATTGGAGAATGGCCGATATGAAACCTCCAGTTTGCGAGCCGTTGTTTGCGGTGGATCTGCCTCTCCTCGCAGTTTAGTAGAGCGGTATCGTAAAAAATTTAATATCCCCTTCTATGTTGCCTATGGGATGACGGAAACCAGCCCGTTAGTTACTTGCTCTAAGCTAAAAAGCTATCAGGAAGAAAATCTATCGGAGGAAGAAAAATTAGATTTCCTCTGCAAACAGGGAACATTGGTTCCTGGCCTTCAGATGAAGATAGTGGGGGCGAATGGAGAAGTGAAGGCAGATGGTAAAGAGATGGGCGAGCTGTTAATTCGTGGCCCATGGATTGCGGATAGCTATTATAAAGATGAGCGGAGTGAAGAAACATTCCAAGATGGCTGGCTACATACGGGAGACGTAGCGACTGTAGATGCAGAGGGATTTGTGAAGCTAGTTGACCGCACGAAGGATTTAATTAAGAGTGGGGGAGAATGGATTTCTTCTGTGGATGTGGAAAATGCGCTGATGGGTCATGAGGCTATAGCGGAGGCATCCTGCGTGGGTGTACCTCATCCGCAATGGGGAGAACGACCAATCGCGTGCGTTGTATTAAAAGAAGGACAAAGCGTTTCAAAGGAAGAGCTGCTTGCCTATTTGAAACCTAAATTTGCCAAGTGGTGGCTACCAGATGATGTCCTATTTGTAAAAGAGATTCCAAAAACATCTGTAGGCAAATTCTTAAAACGAGCATTACGTGAGCAAATAGTTGACCATTATGCGAAGGAACCGCAAGCATAAGGAAAGATAGGTGTACGTTATCAGATAAACGTCTAGCCCTTCTTTTTCTCTAATGAATATGTTGAGAGAAAGGGGGACTGTCTATGGAGTGGATTCGCTGTCAGTGTCAGCGATATGCGCAGCTTTGGTGGAAGGAGCAGAATTTGGACGTTCAAGGAATTGCTCTACTATTTGGATTAGGTATAGTCAGTTTGTTTGGGGTTATTTATGTCATTTTACTATAGTTGTATAAAAGTCTTCTCTGCATTCAGGAGAAGACTTTTTACTTATTGTATTTCTGGCTTTTCCTACATATCGGGCAACGTACCTTTATAGAGCTTTGTCTGCTTTCAAGGATTTGCTGCATAGGGGTATAAAGATAGGATGGTTCTAGGGGATATTGGTCCTTTGGCATTACATGTAATAAGCATTGTTGGGATAGGCCTGTTATGATAGGCTAAAATAATGGGAGATTGATAAATAGCAGGATCAATAGGTGAGGGGTTAACGTGCGGAAATTAAAACCGAAATATAAAAAGATTATAGAAGCTGCCACTGTCGTTATTGCCGAAAACGGGTTTCAACAGGCTCACGTTTCAAAGATTGCTAAAAGAGCTGGTGTTGCTGACGGTACTGTTTATTTATATTTTAAAAATAAGGAAGACATTTTATTGTCGTTATTTGAAGATAAAATTACAGAGTTTTTAGAAGAAATGTCTCCTGATATAGATCGGGCGAGCAAAGCGACCGATAAGCTGCGAGTATTTGTAGAAGGTCATTTTTCGCGATTCTCGAATAATCCTCATTTTGCGATGGTAACGCAATTAGAATTAAGGCATTCTGATAAAGAGGTACGGCGCACAATCAACAAGATTCTAAAGGATTATCTGTCCATGATTGATAAGATATTAAAGCTGGGAATTGAGAATGGAGAATTCGACCCACTCTTGGATATTAAAGTAACTCGTAGAATGGTCTTTGGCGTTGTCGATGATTTGATGACGAATTGGGTCATGAACGATCAAAATTACGATCTCATGGAGCTTACCGATAGTGTGTATCAATTTGTAAGCCGAGGCTGTGGGGTAGTTCAGCAGGCATGAAGCGAAGCGGGTGAATTTTATTTTGATTTTTTTGATAAATAAGTTTCTTTATCCGGCTTTTATTGAATGAAGAAGAATCTAATGAGAGAATAAACTTGTTTTGTGCAAGAGTTACAAATTTAGAAGCATCGTTTCTTTTGAAGTAGCTTATGATTGATTAAAGGGGGATGAAGATGATTACTTTTAAACGACTGACTCATCTGACTTTTGACGAAGCGGTGCGGCTTTGGAATGTAGGGTTTTCTGAATATTTCGTTGATATTCAGGTTGATACTGATTCTTTTTTGAAACGTTTAGGTAAGGATGAGCTTTCTCCTGATTTATCTATTGTAGCGTGTAAGGACGAGGAGCCTATCGGGTTTATTCTAACCAGCTGGCGTATGATCAAAGGGAAAAAGGTGGCCTGGAATGGCGGAACGGCAGTCAAACCAGAGTGGCGTGGACGTGGAATAGGGAAGCTGATGATGAAAGAATTGCTCAGCATCTACGAGGAACTAAATATAGACATTGCTACCTTAGAAGCGATTGCTGAGAATAGAAGTGCGATATCTCTTTATGAAAAAATGGGGTATCAGATTGCAGGCAGAATTGTCTTGGTGAAACAACGCGGCGCACTACAGAAGGGGATCATTCCAGATAAGCCTTCCCATTCATATATCTTGAAACATGGTATGGCTGCTGAGGCGTTAACGATCCCCTTTTATCAGATATGGTCTCCTTATCAAGCTCAGGCTATGGGAATTCAGGATGGCGAATCGGTAATTGCTTATAACGAAGAAGGACAATGTGTGGGCTATGCACTATACCGAAGAATGTTTAATCAGTCAGGCGAAATGGAAGGGATAACTTTACAGCAATGCGAAATGAATCCTCAACTAGACAGAGAGGAAAGGGACGTTATCACGAAGGAATTGCTGACATATGTGCTAAGTCCTGAATTAGAAAATATAGAACGAAATACCAATATGGTTGTATATGAAGAAACGGGGCTTTATGCTTTACTTCTTGATTTAGGTTTTACCTTAAGAATTGAACAAGTGTACATGATAAATCAATTAAAAAAACAATAGACTAAGTGGGGATATCATGCTGTTTATTTTAATAGGAAAGAGATTCTGAAGGCATGGATAATCTATTAGAGTCTCTTTTCATTCCTTTTATAGTTTGAAATATATGAATATATTATTAGGGGTTGCAAAGCTGTATTGGACGTGATAAGATACTTCTTGTCGCCTCACGAGAGGCTAATAAAGACAAGATGTTAAAGAAGTTAAGAAAAAACTTTTTCAAAAAACATGTTGACTTTAGCGAAAGAATCTGATAGAATTAATTCTTGTCGGCGAGAGAAAATGATCGACGGCAATGAAAAATGATCTTTGAAAACTGAACAGTAAAATGTTTGATAGAAACACTAGCCAAGCAAGTTTTGAAGCTTTGATCAAGAACTACTTTAATGGAGAGTTTGATCCTGGCTCAGGACGAACGCTGGCGG